>NZ_JAPZRB010000459.1:0-3597 GCF_027531105.1 Microcystis sp. LE18-22.4A | reverse complement strand
AGTAATATTGGTTTTCGTGAAGATGCTACTCATACAATTGGTAGTAAAAGTAGAGTGGCAAATCTTCCTGTTAAAGAAATGAATTTTCCGTTAAAACATCCTCCATTTTTGCTGCGTCATGTTGAGGCAGATGATTTTACTTATCGTCATCTCTTTGACTCTAGCTTGTTCTCCAGATTCTTGAGAAAATTGTCATCAGTCAAAGTTTTTGTCAATTAAATTTAGAATGATTATGACAGAGCCAATGAACCAAGAATCAGTATATTGTCCCCTAAGCG
Organism: Microcystis sp. LE18-22.4A; assembly: GCF_027531105.1. Classification (NCBI taxonomy): domain Bacteria; kingdom Bacillati; phylum Cyanobacteriota; class Cyanophyceae; order Chroococcales; family Microcystaceae; genus Microcystis; species Microcystis sp. LE18-22.4A. The sequence continues at coordinate 3,319 of NZ_JAPZRB010000459.1, read as the reverse complement.
GAAGCTCGAAAATTGTCTTAGTTGAAAAAATAGCTGTCAGTGACTTAGTAAGTCTCTATAAAAAAGTGCTGAACTGTGATGTAGCTTCAGAGTTTGGTAATATTCAAGAGATAGATTTTTACCACTCTCTTGAATCAGAGCTTTATTTTTTCTCTCCGATGATAACGGGTTCAGAAAATTTTTATGAAAAATTACAGAATTTTGAATGGTATTATTTGCAGGAAAAAAATGAATACGAATATGCAAGTAAATATATTGAAAAAGTAGATTGTGTTCTAGAAATAGGATGTGGCAAAGGCGCATTTGCTAGAAAAATTCATTGTCAAGATTATATTGGACTTGAGTTTAGTCAAAAAGCAAAAAATTTAGCAGAAAAAGATGGTATTACTGTTTTAAATGAGTCCATACAAGATCATGCTCTTAATAACACGCAAAAGTACAGTGTAGTCTGTGCATTTCAAGTATTGGAGCATATTTCAGATATTTATACTTTTATAGAAGCTAGTATTGAGTGTCTTAAGCCAGGAGGAATATTGATTTATTCAGTTCCCAGTGCTGATTCATTTATCTCTTTGCTAAAAAATAATATTTTGAATATGCCACCACATCATGTTAGTTGGTGGTCTGAGAAGACTTTACAATATATTGCTGATTTGTTTAAACTTAATGTCATTAATATCCATCATGAAAAATTAGAAGATATACATAAAAAACTGTATTTATCATGTTTCCTTTCACAAGCTATAACAAACAACTTGGCATTTTATGATAATAAAAAATTAATTGACTGTTCTTTGACCTATAAAATTATATCAAAGATATCATCATTAGCTAGTAGATTTTTAGAAAAAGGATTTACCGATCTTAAAATGTTGCCCAATGGTCACTCTATAACCGTTGTCTATCAGAAAACAATTAGTTCTAAGTAAAACTAAGAATTTTCTCACCTATGAGACTTCTCTAAAAAATAAATTATATGTAAATAACCAGGATTCAGTTGGAGAATTTAATTAATTAATGAATTTATCAAGCTATGAAAGTTTGCTTACTTAGTCACTCTGACGGTCGAGGCGGTGGCTATGCAGCCGCTTACCGCATCTCTGAACCACCAGCGACTGTTCCGCACTTCCGGCGTTCTCTAAAACCCGAGACTTTGTATCTCGCCATTAAGATAATTGCTATAAGTTATGTCAATTGAAAAATAATGCAAAATACTTCATTTGGTAAAATCTATGATTAAAAAATCGCTCAAAAAACTGTTCAGAAAACTGAAATTTAAAGTCGAGAGATATAATCTTAACACTTCCCAAGTGGCTCTGATGTAAAGGTTATTGGAATATCAACATATAGACTTTTCGATCTGGGTGCTAACCGTGGAAGACTATTGCAAATTGATCAAATATTCTTGAGAGTGATGAAAGTCTGTTTACTAAGTAATTCTGATAGTCAAGGAGGGGCTTTTATAGCCGCTCATCGTCTGCATGAAGGGTTACATCGGATCAGTGTAGCAGCGACTATGCTAGTTAATGATAAAACGACTGATGACTATACTGTTTTATCGCCAGCAAGTAAATTAATGAAGGGATGGACGAAACTAATACCTGGGGTTGATCACTTGCCCTTGTCATTATATTCTCAAAGAGAGAGAACACCTTATTCTATCCAATGGCTTCCCGATCGCCTTGTTTCTAGAGTAGCCCAAATTAGTCCAGATATTATTAACTTACACTGGATTAATGCCGGGTTTTTACAAATTGAAACCCTAGCCAAATTTAAGCAACCTCTTGTTTGGACGGCTCACGATATGTGGCCTTTTACGGGTGGTTGTCATTATAGTGGAGAATGTGATCGCTATACCCAATCCTGTGGTCATTGTCCTCAATTAAAAAGTCAGCAAGATGGGGATATTTCTCGTTGGGTTTGGTGGCGAAAAGCTCAAGCTTGGAAAAATCTAAATCTGACTATTGTTACCCCCAGTCAATGGTTAGCAGATTCTGCTAGAAATAGTTCTCTATTTCAGGATTTACGGATAGAAGTAATTGCCAATGGCTTAGATATTCAAAGGTATAAACCAATCGAGAAAAAAATTGCTCGCCATCTCTTAGGATTACCCCAAGATAAACAGCTTATTCTCTTCGGTGCTATGACGGCAACAAGCGATAACCGAAAAGGGTTTCATCTGCTGCTACCTGCTATAAAAAAACTCAGTCAGGGGGAAATATGGCAGCATAAATTAGAGTTAGTGGTCTTCGGTGCTTCTGAACCAGTTAATCCGCCTGATTTTGGACTGAAAACCCATTATTTAGGCAGATTAAATGATGACATTTCCCTAGCTTTAGTCTATGCCGCCGCCGATATTTTCGTCGCTCCCTCCCTTGAGGATAATCTTCCTAACACAGTCATGGAAGCTCTCGCCTGTGGAACTCCCTCTGTTGCTTTTAAAATTGGTGGAATGCCTGATATGATCGAACATCAAGAGAATGGTTATCTGGCCAAACCCTTCGAGGTGGAAGACTTGGCAAGCGGAATTAATTGGGTATTAGAAGATACAGAAAGGTATAACCAATTGTGCATTCGGGCAAGGCAAAAAGTCGAGCAGCAATTTACTTGCGAGTTACAGGCAGAAAAATATTTAGAGTTATACAGTGATATCTTGAGCCAGAGCAATGGATAGTTAGGCTATAATTGCCATAATATTTTGCCTCCGTCTGAAATTCTAGCGAGTAAAAATTTTCCCTAGTGTTCATGGTAAAACATGAGCAAATTTATTTGTAGATATCCCTTCTTAAATAGTGCTACACTCTGTTCACAGTGTGAACACAACGAGAGAGACTATGGATAAGCATGACATTGAGAAAATTGGGGTGCGATAATTTCGGAGCGAACTCCCTAAATACCTATACGGTGAGACTCCCGTTGAGGTACTACGTCACGGTCAAACTGTTGGGTTCTATTTCCCCGTTAAACAGGGGAGTAAAAGCGCCGATATCGCTGCCTTACAAGCGGTGGCCGCTCAATTTGAGTACCTGTTAAGTCAAAAGGGAATTTCCGAGGACGATATTGTTCGTGAGTTTCGTCAGATGTGTGAAGCGGATAGAGCCAATCAGAGAAAGGATTTGGACAAGTGAGACTCAAATTCATCGTTCTCGACGCTAATATCATCATAATAAATAGGGCTTGCTGAATAATGGTAAAACCCTTGTTGGTTAAGACTTTTAGAGTTTTTGTAAATCAAAAAGTACCAGATATGGGAGTGATCGGGGGGAAAATTCCGGGACTTTTTCCCTGAAAATTAGGTAATTGACCCCTTCAAAATCGG
>NZ_JAPZRB010000315.1:0-1538 GCF_027531105.1 Microcystis sp. LE18-22.4A | reverse complement strand
TCCTATAGGTAAAAGCTCTAAGCGTCAAGTACCAGAGAAACCAATTATTTTAGAGGTTTTGAACTGTATCGTAGGGCATACGAAAACAGGCTTCTGTAAGGGAGCGAAAGTCTGAGGAGAGAACCACCTCTGGGTGGGATTGGCTCTTCTGGTTTCTGTGTGGAAACGAGGTCTATACTGATAGAATATCCGCAAAATAGTCCTAAAAGTCTTGCCCAGTAAGCATTTCACGATTCCATAAGCAAAAATTATCACACAAAGTCGAGAAGAGCCTGGGATTTCGCCAGGAATCTAATTCAAGTGGACTCGTTGAGCCATAAATTCACAGCAGTGATGCTAGAAGAATCCACGTCCGTTTACGGCGTGGGGTATGTCAAATACGCAGCACCTCAGTTTTTAAAGAGATTTGACGTTTCGACGGTCGCGGAAGTTATTCCCATCCCCATCCCCATCCCTTCTAGCCCCCTTGATGCTCTTTCAAGAGTATCCATTGGCAGACGAATATCTTCTGATGGCTCAGACACTATAGTTACAGTTGAACCGAGTTGGGGGCTGTGGCTGGCGCAGCAGGCGGAGCTACTATTGGCGCATTCACCTGTACTACAAGTGTTGTCGCAGCACCAGCAGCACCGATCTGTGGTGCAGTAGGTGGTTTAATTGGTGGTGTGGTTGGTCTGGTTTTTGGTCCTTCGGATAATGTAAATTCACAGCCTTGAATGCTGCTTGACCTTGATTGGGTAAGCGATAATTGAGGGTATCTCCTTTAGATAAGTGGATTCCAATATGACTGAGCAACTTGATCAGGTGATTGCCCGATTGAAAGCCTTGCCAACCGATAAGCAAGACGCAATCGCAACCTTAATTCTAGAAGAACTCGAAGATGACCAGCGATGGGATGAGTCATTTGCTCGTTCTCCAGATTTGTTGGCTAAATTGGCAGCCGAAGCAATGACAGAATACCGAGCAGGCAAAACTCAAGAACTCGATCCAGAAACATTGTGAAATCTCGCACCACTGCCCAATTTCGTAAACTGTTTGCTGATCTTCCAGAGTTAGTTCAAGAGCAGACGCGCAAAGCATATCAGCAATTCAAGCAAGAGCCAAGCTACCCCAGTTTGCGATTCAAGAAAGTTCATCCAAAATTACCCATCTACTCTGCACGCATCAACAGAGATTACCGTGCTGTTGGGCAATTAGAAGATGACACAGTAATCTGGTTCTGGGTCGGTTCTCATGCGGAATATGATCTGCTCCTTGATCAGTTGTAGAAACGCCAGCTAACAACGCCCATGAACCCGACCGTATCAAAGTATGAGTTTATCCGAGAGGTTATTGGCGGCGGGTGATTGCGAACGTTAGACAGAATTTTCGGACAAATTGAGGATAAAAGATGTTAATTAGGGCTTGCTGAATAATGGTAAAACCCTTGTTGGTTAAGACTTTTAGAGTTTTTGTAAATCAAAAAGTACCAGATATGGGAGTGATCGGGGGGAAAATTCAGGGACTTTTTCCCTGAAAATTAGGTAATTGACCCCTTC
>NZ_JAPZRB010000619.1:0-3825 GCF_027531105.1 Microcystis sp. LE18-22.4A | reverse complement strand
AAAATTGTCTGAGCAATTTTTTGATAATTGACCACTGTTACATTTGGTAAATCGAGGAGTTGATCAAAATTTATCCACATAACCCACCTCCTGTTCTGTGTTACTATTATACCATGCTCACACAGAACCTAGAAGAGCCGAATTTGTTCCATATCTCGAATGGCTTCAGTAGAAATGATGTATTGATTTATAGCGGTTCTCGCATCTGTGCGGCACACTTAAACCTTTGCTGATTAAGCTGTTCAGGATCGGGAATGTACCTCTTGTGAATCAGAAACGCTATATAAATATTTAAGCTTCACAGTTTTTTGGAAGTCTTGTTCTAAGTTGAGCGATTGCGGTTTCTCCATCAATCCCTTCGCTTCGATCTAATTGTTCGGCGGTAATATCAATTTTTTGGCCAACTTCTTCTGCCCATTGTTGATATTGATCGCGTTTACTGAGTAATTGTAAGGCTTCGGCAATAACTTCATCTGGATTGGCATAACGCCCTGTATCTAGTTTGGCTTCGATCAGCTTTTGGTGTTCGGGTTTTAAAGTTAATTTCATGGTTGTTAAGGCTTGACTTTTTTTCATTATAGGTTTGTCGCGGTGAAATCATTCCGGGTTTGCCGAGGCAGAATGATCATTTTAGAGATTCCCAATCTTCTTGATCCACGATAGGACTGACAATATCCCCTAAGGTTTTGCCTTTACCGATTAAATGAGCAGGGGTCGTGCGTTTTACTTGGGTCGAGAGAGATGGTTCTTCTTCAATGATAATGATGGCGCGAACATTCTGTACTTTGGGCTTTTCCCCTAGCCATTGGCTGCGGTCTTGCGAAGCAAGTGCCTACGGCATCGCCCTCTCAGGTCAAGTCATAATGTTTGAGCATGGTTAAGATTCTCTAACAATTCTTTTAACTAAGTCTACGGTATTGCAATGATAGTTTAGTTTAGTCTGAATTAGGAGTTTCGGCAGAAAAGGGTCTATATTCTTCTTAAAAGTCAGGGTTAGGCGATTGCCGTTATGCTTGATAAATTTCCTGACGATGCCCGATTTTGTGGAGATCAATAATGAAATACTGCTCTAAGCAATCAAATTCTAAGTAAGGTTATTAAAATTGGAATCCTGAAATAAAATCCGAAAGTTCTCTTGGGTGAAGTGTTTGTCATGGGTTAAGACTTCTATAATGCCTCTTTGTTTCATTACAATCATAGAGATGCAATCTGTGAGGCTATAGCCTTTATCTAGACGGTTGGCATAAAGTTCTACACCTGATTGAATTAAATAGGAATCAACGCTAATAATTTGCAGATTTGGAGAGGTTTGGATTTGGCGATAGAAATTGACGACACCTTGTTTCATGGGTTGATCAAATTTGGCAAAAAAGTTGAGATATTCCACCAAGACTAAATCGGTTGTAATTAAAGAATAATCTTGAATTAACGTACTAAAAGCTCGCACTTGTCTATGCCATTGATCTTTAGCATGAATCAAGGCAACCCAATAAAATGTGTCGGCGAAGAGGGTCTGCATTATTCTTGAGGAGAATTGCCATAAAGATAGTAATCCAAGTTGGCCGCCGCATCGGTGGGGATCTGGTCAAAGGATTCTTCAGGGATGGTGGCGATTATTTCATCGGCGATTTCCCAAATCGGTTTGTTAGTTTGCGGGGAAGGGGCGGAAGTTTTACATTCCCAATCTTCTTGATCCACAATAGGACTAACAATATCCCCTAAGGTTTTGCCTTTACCGATTAAATGAGCAGGGGTCGTTCGTTTTACCTGGGTTGTGGGAGATGGTTCTTCTTCAATGATAATGATGGCGCGAATATTCTGTGCTTTGGGTTTTTCCCCTAGCCATTGGATATGATCGCCTTCGATGGTCACGTCATAATGTTTGAGCATGGTTAAGGTTCTCTAACAATTTTCTTAACTAAGTCTATGATATTGCAGTGATAGTCTAGTTTAGTCTGAATTTAAGAGGTTCGGCAGAAAAGAGTCTATATTGTTCTTGAAAGTTAGGGTTAGGCGATCGCGGTTATGCTTCTTTAATTTCCCAACGATGCCTAATTCTAATGATCTCGGTTATTCTTCTTTAATTTTCCGACGATGCCCGATTTTGTGGAGATCAATAATGGGATTCTGTCTGAGTTATCAAAAAAGAATAGTTAGACCTTCTTGGGTAAAATGTTGATCATGGGTGAGTATTTCATAAATTCCCATTTGTTTCATCACCATCATTGAAATGCAGTCGGTAAGGCTATAGCCTTTATCTAGACGACTGGCATAAAGTTCTATTCCTGGCTTTCTTAGTTCTTGATGGTAAGAAATTAGTTGAATGCTGGGATCATCAAGAATACTGTGATAAAGTTCTACGGCCTTACCGCGCATAATGTCGCCTTGTTTGGAGAAATGAGCAAAAATTTCATCAACAATACCGTCTGTCATCACTAGCGATACATGAGGGTTAGATTGGCTCCATTCGATGACTCTGAGATGCCAAGTGTCTCTAGGACTAAGCAACGCTATCCAGTAAAAGGTATCGGCAAAAATTATTTTCATTCTTTACGTTTTGGTGTGCCATAAAGATAATGATCGTGTTGTTCGGCTCCGTCGGTGGGGAGTTGAGCGATAATTTCTGGCGGAACATCAGCCATAATTTCCTGAGCGATTTGCCAGATGGGTTTACGAGTTTCAGGATATTTTTCTGAGCGTACCGACAAGAGGAAGTCGAGAACTTCTTGTAGGAGTGGCTCGGAGCTTTTTTCGATTTCCTGTAGGAGTTGTTCTTTGGCTGTCATGGCTGGTTTGGGATGGGGGAATACTCGATATTATAGAATATTATAGAGATTTATCGGGCGATCGCTGATTGTATCGCGGTTTCTCCATCAATTCCTTCGCCTCTTCAAGAAAGTCCCCTTTTTTAAGGGGGATTTAGGGGGATCAAACTCGATTGCCCATTGTTGATAGCGATCGCGTTTACTGAGTAATTGTAAGGCTTCGGCAATGATTTCATCTGGATTGGCATAACGCCCCGTATTTAGTTTGGCTTCGATCAGCTTTTGGTGTTCGGGTTTTAGGGTTAATTTCAGGGTTGTTAAGGCTGGGCTTTTTTTCATTATCGGTTTGTCGCTGTGGGATCATCCCAGGGTTGCCGAGGCAAGAGGTTTCTCTCGTTTCTGCGGTGGGGTGGGTTTCTGGGCTGTGGAGATCGCGGTTCTTGATGTAGATCGCTGTTTTTGTGGTCTTGGGTATGAGTTAAAAGTTTGGGGTTGGGAGAGTGGGGAGATTGTCAGGATATTTTGACAAGGGTTGGGCTTAAGTTGGTAAAGTTGGGGATTTTTCCCAAGTTAAGGATTTTTGCGAGAGATTCGAGGGGCTGGAAGTTATGTGGAGTAGGGGATTGGGGAATTTTATGGATTTTTTTCTTAAGTTGGTAAACTTTGGTTGCGTTGGGTGTTGATCTTAAATAAGATGTCTTTGTTGGTTAAGAAAAACTTCTAGCGATCGCTCCATCTAAGAGTGATATACGGAGAGATTTTAGGAAATATGAATATTTAACCTATGGATTACACGGGATTACACGGAAATTTCTGTGTACGAGGTTAGTTTACATATGTAAAGTTATTGTTGTGTACATCATCAATTTACAAAAGGAGACACCTAGTATGGCTAAACGAGTAGAAGCAGATATCCTGATTAGGGACTTCCAGAGAATAAAATACCCAACAAAAAAATAGAAAAGTGTTTTTTTGAAAAAGTAATTATTTTTGTCTAGGAAAACAAAGAGTCTCCCATTACAACCTATTTTTCCGAAAAAATAGGCAGCACAAACTCTTA
>NZ_JAPZRB010000495.1:0-1648 GCF_027531105.1 Microcystis sp. LE18-22.4A | reverse complement strand
TTTGTGGAAGCCTTGGCAGCTTTTCGGACAGCGATGTCTTTCCGTTTCTTTGAGTGGCTGACCGAGAATCGGGATGTGTTTGCCGCTTACAAAGCCAGTTTAGGCTTTGTTTGGGCTTGAAATTTGTTTAAGTCCCACTATAGTTTGGACACCTGCAGCTTAACTCCTGATTTTTCCCCATTTTAAAAATGATGAATATTACCATTTCAAATCTCTACGATAGCGATTATCAACTTTGGTTAGAGTCCACTATCAACCAATTGCGTCAAGGGGATTTTCAAGCAGTAGATTGGCAGAATTTATTAGAGGAGTTGGCAGATTTGGGAAAAAGTGAACGACGAGCATTAGAAAGTTTATTAACTCGACTTTTAGAACATTTACTGAAGTTAACTTACTGGCAATACCAACGGGATTATAATCAAGCTGGATGGAAAAAAGAAATTCGCAATTTTCGTATTCAGATCAAAAAAATTCTCAAAGATAGTCCCAGTTTAAAGTCCTATTTAAGGGAAATTTTGCCGGAATGTTATCTCGATGCTCGCAATCTGCTTATTGATGAAACCGAATTAGATGTCAGTATTTTCCCTGTGGAAGTGTTAGCTAGTCTAGAGGAGATTCTCGATCAAAATTGGCTGCCGGATTGGGAAGCTATCAGTAATGATTCTGAAAAGTGCAATTAAGGGGTAAAAAATGATGAATATTACCAGGCCAAATCTCTACGATAGCGATTATCAACTTTGGTTAGAAAACACTATCAACCAATTGCGTTGCGGGGATTTTCAAGCGGTAGATTGGCAGAATTTATTAGAGGAGTTGGCAGATTTGGGAAAAAATAATCGACGAGCATTAGAAAGTTTATTAACTCGACTCCTAGAACATTTACTGAAGTTAACTTACTGGCAATCCCAACGAGATTATAATCAAGCAGCATGGAAAGGGGAAATTAGAACCTTTCGGAAACAAATCAAGAAATTACTGAGAGATAGTCCCAGTCTCAAACCCTATTTATCCGAGATACTTGAGGAATGTTACAGCGATGCTCGGGAGATAATTATTGATATCACCCAATTAGATGCCAGTATTTTCCCTCTGGAAGTGTTAGCTAATCTAGAGGAGATTCTCGATGAAAATTGGTTGCCTAATTGGGAAGCTATCAGCAAGGATTCTGAACAGTGAAATTAAGGAGTAAAAAATGATGAATATTACCATTTCAAATCTCTACGATAGCGATTATCAACTTTGGTTAGAGTCCACTATCAACCAATTGCGTCAAGGGGATTTTCAAGCAGTAGATTGGCCGAATTTATTAGAGGAGTTGGCAGATTTGGGAAAAAGTGAACGACGAGCGCTTAAGAGTCTCTTAACTCGACTTTTAGAGCATTTACTAAAGTTAACTTACTGGCAATCGCCACGAGATTACAATCCAGCAGCATGGAAAAAGGAAATCAGAAATTTTCGCCTACAAATTGCCGATCTTTGAGAAGATAGTCCCAGTTTAAAGTCCTATTTAGGGTTTGCTGAAAAAGTTTTTCCTGGGGGCAGGGTGTAGGGTGTGGGGTGTGGGGTGTAGGGTTTTACCGATTTTGAGGGGGTCAATTACCTAATTTTCAGGGAAAAAGTCCAGGGATTTTTCCCCCGATCACTCCCA
>NZ_JAPZRB010000498.1:0-4167 GCF_027531105.1 Microcystis sp. LE18-22.4A | reverse complement strand
TTTTGTGACGGGGTTAACATTTACTGCTGCTGGAACAGTAACAGTCACCCAAAACCCCATTATTCAAAATACTGGTGGCGTTAGTGTTCCTGAACCGTCCAATTTATTGGGTTTAGGATTACTCGGATTCGGTGCTTTCTTGACGGGAAAATTAAATAAGAAGCAAGCCAAAAAAGACTCTTAATAAGTAGCTGGTTATAATTAAATTAGAAATGGATTTTAGGTTCGATCCCCCCTGCCCCCCTTGATAAGGGGGGTGCCGATAGGCGGGGGGATCGAACCTTAATCCCCCCTTAATAAGGGGGCATCTGATAATTTTTAACGCCTACCTACTTAGCAATTGTTATTAATCGTGTTGCTTATACAACATGATGGCGATTTCCAGCTTCAGTCATCAACCTAACTTTGATGGTAAAGTCTATAAATCTCCTATTTTTGGCATTTCAATCAGTTAGCGTCTAAATCATTAGATAAAAGGGCATCCTCGAAAAGGGGTGCTTTTTTGTTGTTCGGATGTATCGATCGAGCTACAATAAAAGGGACTTCTCTAGGCGAAAATATGGCTACAGGCATCGATATTAGCGAATTTATTGTTGCTAGTCCGGATATTTGTAATTCCCGTCCCCGGATTGCGGGAACTAGAATCACGATTCAAAGTTTAGTCATGGATCATAAAACGGGAATGAGTGCCGAAGCGATCGCTAGGGAGTATCCTCAGTTAAGTCTGGCTCAAATTTATAGCGCTCTAGCGTATTATCACGCGAATAAAGAACAGATAGAGGCCGATATCGATGCTTACCGAGCCGATTGTGAAGACTGGGAATCCCGATATCGAGCCGGTGAATTGTAATGAGTCAAATCCGTCTCTACCTTGATGAAGATGCGGGTCAACGCTCGGTCGTGGAAGCTTTGCGGAATCTGAAGATTGATGTAATTACCACTTGGGAAGCGAAAAACATTCAGCTACCCGATCCCGATCAACTGGTTTGGGCAACCCAGCAAGGTCGGGTAATTTATACTTTTAATGTAGGCGATTTTTGTCGATTGCATAAATCCTATATGACGCGCTCGCTCGTCCGAAACTGTCCCCGGGGGACGAACAGAAATTACGGGAGGCACCACGGAATAATCGCGTTTCCGAATGACCTCGTCGTGGGGGATTGATCCCCCATCTTGCCGAGCCTGTGCGAGTTTTGGCAAGGTCGAGAGATTATCGATTTTGGCAAGCGATAGGATAGTCAATGGCCCGATCGATGCGCTTCAACAATACAAATTAGGCATTCTGTCAAGAGAAATTAACAAATTTAAATATTTCTCGACCTGATCGATTCTCGAAAAAATTTACCTGAGGAAATGAACGATGTCCCAAGATAAGCCGATCCAACGCCAAATTCTACCGATTCCCGACTTAACCCCCTTCGGTCTAACCACCTACGACGCGAAGAATCCGGACACTGACTATCCCCCGATTCGAGATATCCGACCGCCGGCCGGCGCGCCCAACGTGCTGATCGTGCTGCTCGATGACGTGGGCTTCGGAGCCTCCAGTGCCTTCGGTGGGCCGTGCAATACCCCCACTTTCGAGCGATTAGCGGCACAGGGGCTAAAATATACCCGTTTTCATACCACTGCCCTCTGCTCTCCCAGCCGCGCGGCTTTGCTCTCTGGAAGGAATCATCACTCGGTCGGCATGGGCAACATCACCGAAACCGCCACCTCCGCCCCCGGGCAGAGTTCCGTTCGTCCCAACACCAAAGCACCCCTCGCCTTGACCCTGAAGCTGAACGGCTATTCCACGGCGCAGTTCGGTAAGTGCCACGAGGTACCGGTTTGGCAAACCAGCCCGATCGGCCCGTTTGACGCTTGGCCCTCTGGCGGGGGTGGATTCGAGTATTTCTACGGCTTTATCGGTGGCGAGAATAACCAGTGGGAGCCGGCACTGTACGAGGGAACAACCCCGATCGAACCGCCGAAAACCCCGGAGGAAGGGTATCACCTGACCGAAGATCTGGCGGATCGAGCGATCGCTTGGGTCAGTCAACAAAAAGCCCTCGCCCCCGATAAGCCTTTCTTTATGTACTTCGCCCCCGGCGCGACCCATGCCCCCCACCACGTCCCCAAGGAATGGATCGACAAGTATCGGGGCCAATTCGCTCACGGTTGGGATCACCAGAGGGAGATTACCTTTGCCCGACAGAAAGAACTGGACGTAATTCCCCAAAATGCCGAACTCACCCCCCGTCACGCCGAAATTCCCGCCTGGGATGACATGGATGATCGCCTGAAGCCGGTATTAGAGCGCCAGATGGAGGTGTACGCCGCCTTTCTGGAACATACCGATGAGCAGGTGGGACGGGTGATTCAAGCCTTAGAAAATCTAGAAATCCTCGACGATACGCTCGTTTACGTCATCGTCGGCGATAACGGCGCATCCGCCGAGGGAACGCTGCAGGGCGCGTTTAACGAGATGGCCAACTTTAACGGGTTAGCGGGTCTAGAAACCCCGGAATTTCTCCTCTCGAAACTAGATGACTTCGGTGCGCCCGATTCCTATAATCACTACGCGGTCGGTTGGGCCTGGGCGATGAGTAGCCCCTACAAATGGACGAAGCAGGTCGCTTCTCACTGGGGCGGGACCCGCAACGGTACGATTGTTCGTTATCCCAAAATCATCAGGGAAAAAGGTGGGATTCGCCATCAGTTCTGTCATCTGATCGATGTGGCCACGACGGTGTTGGCCGTAGCGGGAATTCCCGAACCGACTATGGTTAACGGTGTCCTACAAAGTCCCTACGAAGGTACGAGTATGGTTTATACCTTTAACGACGCGGCCGCCCCCGAACGTCACGATGTGCAGTATTTCGAGATGTTTGGCAATCGGGGCATCTATTACAAGGGTTGGAGTGCGATTACCAAGCACCGCACCCCGTGGATTATGACTGGACAGACGATGGTTCCTTTCGACGATGATATCTGGGAACTATACGACGGCAGTACGGATTGGACGCAAGCTCGGGATCTCTCCAGGGAAATGCCAGAGAAACTGCACGAACTACAGCGACAATTTCTGATCGAGGCGGTTAAGTATAATGTACTGCCCCTAGACGATCGCCAAGTGGAACGGGTCGATCCCGCCACCGCTGGCCGGCCTACCCTCGTGCGGGGAAACTCGCAATTATTCTTTGCCGGGATGGGGCGTTTGTCTGAAAATAGCGTCATCAACATCAAAAATAAATCCTTCTCGGTGACTGCGGAACTGAACATTCCCCCGGAAGGCGCGGACGGGGTGATTATCGCCCAAGGCGGCCGCTTCGGTGGTTGGAGTGTCTATACCCACGACGGAAAAGCCAAGTTCGTCTATAACGTGCTGGGGATTCAAAGTTTTGTCACCGAGGCGACGGAGACGATCCCAGCCGGTAAGCATCAGGTACGGATGGAGTTTGCCTACGATGGCGGTGGTTTAGGACGGGGGGGAAATGTCACCCTCTACTACGACGGTCAACCGGTGGGTACGGGTCGGGTAGAACGAACTCAGGCTTTTATTTTCTCTGCGGACGAGACCACGGATATCGGCTACGAATCCGGTACCCCCGTAGCGGCGGAATATACCTCGAAAACCAGTCGTTTCACCGGCAAGATCGGTTGGGTTCAACTGGATGTGGGTACGGACGCTCATGACCACCTGATCGACCCGGAGGAACGTCTGAAAATTATCATGGCCCGGCAGTAGAAAAGGGGACTTGCGATCGACGGTTTCGCTTATTCGGTCTTAGGGGAGGAATCGCGATCGCTGGCGAGCCAATGTTTAATAGATCTCCTGCAAAAATCAAAAATTGTCGTAGTTAGTGAGGAGTCAGGAGACAGGAGATAGGAGACAGGAGGAGAAAAAAGACAAGAGACAACTATCCTACCGATAAAATCTAAGATTATGTCAAATTTATCGGAATTTTTAGATATTTTGACCAGATAGTGCCTCGATAACTTACTTTTCCAGGAGGTTTGATTTTCTATAGCAAAAACTAACCGCATTGACATCCTCGCCGCCCTAAAAGTGCGGCGATTCCTAAACCTCACGATTTAAGTTTCTGCTTCCACCACCGTCGCATACCACAGTTAAAAAACCATGTACTGTCTTACACAGAGTCCACAGACTTTCGCCCCATTTCA
>NZ_JAPZRB010000169.1:0-16806 GCF_027531105.1 Microcystis sp. LE18-22.4A | reverse complement strand
TCATGGTTTCTAACTGTTCAGCCTGGGATTTGGCTCAATAAATTGATGATTGTAAATAATTGTTACAAATACTTGACTTAAGATAGGGTTTGCTGAAAAAGCTTTTCCTGGGGGCAGGGTGTGGGGTGTGGGGTGTGGGGTGTGGGGTTTTACCGATTTTGAGGTAGTCAGTTGCCTAATTTTCAGGGAAAAAGTACCTGAATTTTGCCCCCGATCCCCGCAATGGCTGGCACTTTTTGAGGGAAAAAAAGTCTAAAAGTCTTATCCAACAAGGTTTTTAGATTTATTCAGCAAGCCCTAAATAATCAGTTTTTAATAACCAGATTTAGTATGAGAGCGCATTTTATTCATTAGCTAGATTTAAAACCTGATTATACAGTTGCTCTCTCATCCAAAATCCAGAAATACGCAAATGGTCAAGTAATGGTTTAACTTGAGCAATTAACCCCTTACTTTTAGCTTCAAGTAAAACTCCTAATACTCCGGTAAACTCAATCCCTAGACGTGAAGCAACAATTCTACCTAGACGTTCATCTATTAACAGAAGTTCGGCGTTTATTTCAAGAGCAAGAGTAATTGCTTCCGCCTCCCCTCTATCGACTTCAAGATTAAGATTTTCGACAAGTTTTGTATTGGTTATATTTTGTTTTTTGAACCAAGACAAGGTTTGAACTTCTTGACTTCCGGCGACGGGAACGGTAGTCAGTTCTCGATAAACGGCTTCAGGAATAATGATGCTTTCGTAGAGTTGCTGTAGTAAATTTAGCTGATTGACAGATGCTAAATTGTTAATGGGTGAGGTATTACTAACCACTATCATAATCTGCCTAGTTTGCCTAAGGTCTTGACATCAGCATCTAAGTCTTCAAGGTCGTAATGAAGAGTAATTTGGCGACTTGCTAGTAAATTTTGAAATTGAAATTGATTCATTTCTGCTAAATTACTAGCCTGTCCAAGCGTCAGCTTTTCCTTTTGAAAAAGCATGATGGCAATTTCTTGTTTTAGCTCAGATTCTGACATCCGAGTTAGGGATAAAATTTCATCAGAGATAGTAAGACTCATGATTTTTCTCCTGAACAATAACATTCCGATTAACAGTTAACTTTCACTTCTGATCCAATTCCATATTAGCAAAATGTTCCATTAGCATCCATCCGAAACAATCCCAAACCCCTGAGATGGCTTCATACTGGCAGTAGGACTATAGGACTATTGTAGTGTGCGTGTTTGCGCGTATTTAAAGGAAGGCAGCAGCTTTATTCGATTTTTTTGAACTAGAAGATTGAGAAGCTTGGTTAGGATATCCCGGCAACTGAGCGC
Source organism: Microcystis sp. LE18-22.4A (assembly GCF_027531105.1). Classification (NCBI taxonomy): domain Bacteria; kingdom Bacillati; phylum Cyanobacteriota; class Cyanophyceae; order Chroococcales; family Microcystaceae; genus Microcystis; species Microcystis sp. LE18-22.4A. The sequence continues at coordinate 15,486 of NZ_JAPZRB010000169.1, read as the reverse complement.
TCCCCAGTAAAACCGGGGAAGGAGATATATATTTTTTTACCTACCTGATACTTTTTAACAGATTAACTATCTCATCGGGGAATCTTTGCTGTAATTCTTCATCGGATAATCGCGACAACAGAATCATAAAATTTTGCCTTACTTTTGGGGTATCGGGATGATTTTCTCCTAATCTTTCTTGATAAATAGCAATAGCTCTCACATACAACGGTTCCGCTTCTGCGTATCTGCCTTGGTATTTGTATAATTCTGCTAAATTATTGAGACTGTTAGCAACATCGGGATGGTTTTCTCCTAATAGCTGTTTCCGCATAGAAAGGGAGCACTTATACAACAGTTCCGCTTCTGCGTATCTGCCTTGGTATTTGTATGATTCTGCTAAATTATTGAGACTGGTAGCAAAATCGAGATTGTTTTCTCCTAATAGCTGTTCTATCAGAGAAAGGCATCTCTTACACAAGGGTTCCGCTTCTATGTATCTGCCTTGGCTGAGGTATAATTCTGCTAAATTATTGAGAATGTTAGCAAAATAGAGGTTTTTTTCTCCTAATAGCTGTTTTATCAGAGAACGGGAGTGCTTATACAACGATTCTGCTTCTGCGTATTTGCCTTGACAGCAGTATAATCCCGCTAAATTATCGAGCCTAATAGCAAAATCGAGATTCTTTTCTCCTAATCGCTGTTTTATCAGAGAAAGGGAGTGCTTACACAACAGTTCTCCTTCTGCGTATCTGCCTTGGAATTCATATAACACTGCTAAATTATTGAGAATGTCAGCAACAATTGGATGGTTTTCTCCTAAGCGAGATTGGATTTCTTCACAACATTTTGTTAAGGTAACTGCTGCTAAATCATATTCTCCCTGTCCCTTATAAAACAAAGCTAACCCAAGAAACACCTGAATTAAATTATCTTCCGGGTTGGGAATATCATCTAACATGGTTTGACTGACAAGTTGCAGATGGGGAATTGCGGGAGTTACCGCTGCAATAATCTCCCTTGTGGGGGTTTGCGGGATATTTTCGGCAATGGTTAACAAAGTTTCCACAAAAGCGCATCGATAAAGAGAATTTTTCTCAGGAATTTCCTGTAATTGCTGTTGAAAAAATTCTCTCACGAGGGGATGAATCCGATAAAAAGAATAGTCCTCATCCACGGGTTGCATCAGATGAGAATTATCCAATTGTCCCCGCGCTTCTTCTAGTTCGCTTTCGGTAATTTCTGTGGATTTTGCCGTATCTTCTAGCAACGTCCAAGCAATAGCCACCGGTGCGAATAAACTCAACAGCATTGCCACTTTTTGAACAGCAAAACTTAAATCATCCCAACTGATTTTAATTGCGGCTGCTACCCCTAAATGTCCATAATCTCTGTGGTTTCTTTCCTTGGTTAAAGCAGTATGAGCTAAATTTAATTTATCGCGTAAATGGCTAAACTTTAAATGACGATTTTTTGCTAAATATTCCCCCACCAACTCCACTGCTAAGGTTAAGCGTCCTAAAATTTCGTGACAAATCTGTTCTACTAAAGCTTTTTCTTGCTCAACTTTAGCAGTACCAACAATTTTGGTTAATAATTCCACACATTTATCTAAGGGTAAAACATCTAAAGCTATAGACTGAAATTCCGTACTAAGACACCTTTCCCTAGTGGTGACTAATATCTTAATCCTAGAATCTTTTGGTAACATTCGATCGGGAATTCGGTCGATATTGGGGACATCATCGAGAATTAATAATAATTTTCCCTGCTGAGGTAGCCAATTTTGCCAATACCAGTACACTTGTTTTTCTAAAGATTCTTTTTTCAATATTTCTGGTAAAGATAGATAGGGACCAGCTAATTTAACTATTTCTTCTGCTAAACCCGATAGTCGCAAGGATAACCAATATTGTGCCGCGTATTCCTGTTGGTATCGTTTCGCATATTCCAAAGCTAAAGCGGTTTTTCCTATTCCCCCTAACCCTTCCACCGCGCAAACAATCACCCCTTGTTCTGTTTGCAATTTCTGATGAATTAAGGTTAACTCATCTTCCCTCCCGACAAAATTAACCGTACTTTTGCCCACATTACTAGGGATAGAGGGAATACTTACTTTTTTAGACGATTTTTCACTCCTGCGATCGCACGATTAAATGTGGGAAAATAACGCCTAAAAGTTGACTCAGTATCTAATTCCGCTTCGTAGGTCAGGGAAACAAAAGGGGGTATAGTAGATATGGCCGCTTTTAATTTGGCTGCTGCTGATCGCTCTGGTTGATTGAGTTTAGCCAGAATTTGGTTTAATGATTCTAAGATTTGTACAGAAGCAAGTTCAGGGGGTGGTTCTTTGGTAATTGCCGTCAATTCTGTGACAATTTCTGCTACCATTACCTCGGCATCAGGAAAGGACGATTCTTGACTCTCGCTGGCGATTAAATCCCATTTTTCTCGTTCAAATTTTTTAATTTCTGTGCGCTTATCGTTTATGCGTTGCTGCAAAAGAACTTTATCTTCTGGACGCGCACCTGTCCACGCATCGCGGATTCCCGCTAATTGTTCTTTTAAGCGTTGAATATTTTTATCGAGATTTTGTAATTCGCCAGCAGACATAGAGAAATAAGGTTAAATTACAGGGTTAATTTAATTATGATCTATCCATCTAGAAATGTCATTCCTGTGGCTGTCCCCCACTCCCCAACACCCAACCCCTCACGGATCGCTGAAAAAGCCTAGCTCAATCTGGAAATTTTGATTATGATCATTAGTAATTGACCTTTATTTGTGATATAGATTCAAAGGAGAGACACGGTGTCCACAGAAGTCATCGAAAAGCGTTCCACAGCGACAATCCGTAAACCAGCACCGCGTTATCGCGTTTTACTCCACAATGACGACTTTAACTCGATGGAGTATGTGGTTCAGAGTTTAATGCAAACGATCGCCGGTATGACGCAACCCCAAGCAGTTGATATCATGATGGAAGCGCACACTAATGGTACGGCCTTGGTGATTACCTGCATCCAAGAACACGCGGAATTTTACTGTGAAACCTTGAAAAATAAAGGTTTAACCAGCAGCATCGAACCCGATGAATAAAAGATTACGGGTAATTGCCACTTACCCAGTCCCCCTGCGACTGGGAATTTTTATTTTGCTCTTACTTTTTCTCTGGTTGCCGATCGCACTTCCCCTCTATCACTTTTTTGCCACTAATGCTAATCTGGTCTCAATTTTGACCCTTTCTGTTCTCTATCTGGAATTTTTGGGGTTATCCCATTGGTGGGGACGGACAATTTATGGCGATGAGGGATTAGCCGATTATGGGTTGATTTGGCGAAGAAAAACGCCGATCGAGTTAATTAACGGGTTGGCGATCGGTTTATTTTTCACTTTCTCGCTTTTTCTGTCCCAAGGGTTCCTAGGTTGGTTAAATTTCTTACCCGCAAATCCCCAAATCAGCAAAATCATCCTGGAGGGGTTTTTAGTCGCTTTAGCGGTGGGTTTTGCGGAAGAATTGCTATTTCGGGGCTGGTTACTGGGAGAATTAGAAAAGGATTATCGTCCCGCTATCGCTCTAGTGATTAGTGCCTTAATTTTTGCTCTTGCTCACTTTATTAAACCTTTAGCCGAAATTATCCGCACTTTTCCCCAATTTCCTGCCTTAGTCTTGCTAGGATTGATTCTCGGTTGGGCCAAACGCGCCTGTGGTGGTAGTTTGGGTAAAAGTATCGGTCTGCACGCGGGTTTAATCTGGGCCTACTATATATTAAATGTGGGTCAGTTAATTAAATACACTGGTACTGTTCCCGATTGGTTAACTGGAATCGATAAAAATCCTTTAGCGGGAGTGATGGGTTTACTTTTCCTGACAATTCTCGCTATCTGGATCAGAAAAAAAGCAGTTTTGAGTGAACGATAGGGGATTAAATCAATTACTATAAAGGGGAAATTGCCCATGAGAGTTATAGCCGATGAATCGATTATTATCTTTTCTAGAATATCGCCCGCGTTTGCGTAATATCCTATCTTTTTGTTTCTCTCTTATCGTCATGCTGTTGATCGGTGTAGGCAAAGTCACAGCACAAGATTTAAATAATTCTACTCTGGATTTAGTTGCTAATCTCTGGATGTTAATAGCCGGCTCGTTAGTATTCTTTATGAATGCGGGTTTTGCCATGCTGGAAACGGGTTTTTGTCGTACTAATAACGCCACTAATGTCTTAGCTAAAAACCTAATTGTCTTCTGTGTTTCTGCCTTGGCTTATTGGATGTTTGGTTTCGGTTTAATGTTTGGTAATACATCTGAACTGGGAAATAGTTTCTCTGGTGGGACAGGATTTTTATTGGAAATTTTAACCCCCAATAATCAATACAGTCAATTCCAAGAACTGTGGACAGGTCGTTCATCGGTTGTCACCCAAGTTTCATTAAAAACATTTCTATAAATCTTATTATAAACTTTTAACTTTTGTCGGTCTTGAACTACCAATCCTGTTAAGCGTAATTCTATTTGATCGGGACTACCATCATCGGTAATTTCACCATTTCTTAAAATTTCTAGGTAAAGCTTCAGCATTCTTCTACCCGTGACACGCTTATTTAATAAACGATTCCGAATAGTTTTTAGGTGTTCTGGACTATCTTGAGATACCCAGTTACTAATTACTTGCGACTGGATAAAATCGCCGACAGTAATCGGGTTTGCTGGGGATTCCTTGCCAAATTCAGGGCGAGATGTGGAGATTAAACGACAAATTTTTTGAGTTAAAAACGGTTGTCCACCTGTCCATTCTATAACCTCCTCTAAAACCCGTTGCGGTGCGATAACTTTGTCCTGCAATCCCTCGGCAAGTTTTCTGGCATCCTTTATAGTAAATCCAGATAATCGAATATCTTGACCAATATTAAAAGGACTACGATTATTATCTAGAATAAAGTTAGAAACTGCCGCTACCCCCAACATACAAAAGCTTAGACGTTGGTAATCCCTATTATAAGGACGTTTTTCATGACAGCTACGCAGCCAAGCAAAGAAATCATCTGTGGAAAATTTTAAACTCAGAACGCTATCAATTTCATCGAAACAGATAACAATAGGTTGGGATACCTCCTTTAAGAGAATTTCCTCAACAAATTGATCAAGACGATTAATAGCTGATTTGTAGGCTCGTTCATCCCACCAAGTTTGCTCTTTTCCCCGAATAGAAAGATCAAATCGTTTAACCAGTTGCTCAAATAATACTCGATACCAAATATCTTCGGAGATGTTTTTTCCTATACCACTCAAATCAATGGTAGCACAATCAATATTATCCTCTTGCAGTCGTTTTTGTGTCTGTACCCACAAACTTGATTTTCCCATTTGACGGGAATTTAACACATAGCAATACTGTCCATTTTTTAGATAGTCATAAAATATATCATCTGCTTCCCGCTTGATATAACTAGGTGCATCTAGGGGAACGCTGCCTCCAACATAATAAAAATTGGTCGCCATAGCATTAAAATTAGCAATTTGTCTGATTGGTTAAGTTCGATGAATAATTTAATCAAAGGTTATCTGTCCCTAAGCTAGTCCGCATTTAAAGTTCTGGGTTCGATGGGGGAACGGGGAACAGGTGAAAACGAATATTAGATTTAGATGTACAACAGTTTAACTCAATATATTGGATTTTAGGAGGATAGGCGATACCTAAAATAGTCGCTGTATAGTGGATAACGGGGTTGAACAGCATTCTGCACAAAGGTTACTAATCCTAAACTATGAAGTTGCCAATTAATTGCTGCACCTAAATCAACGGGAGAAGAGGACTCTACAACCTTTTTCATTCCTGCTGCTAGGTTTGGATGTTCTTGTAAGTTTAGCAAATGTCCTCGCAAATGATCCCCATAAATTCCCTCTTCCGTGGCTGCTGTCTCTAAAAAATCTGCTAAAGACAGTTGTTTTTGGCTAATCCCATAAATCGCCTTTTGGATTAAATAGGGATGTCCCCCGACAAGATTAATTATTTTTTGCAGTTCATCTTTTCCCAAGTTAGCCTGATATTTATTGGCTAGAGTCAAGACCTGTTCTAGAGTAAAATCAGGTAACAGGATTTCTGTTCCTACATTTAAAGGAGATTTATTCAGGTCAGCAGGAACATAATTTTCTGTGGAATAGGTGATAATTAAGTGTAACTTTTGCCAAGTATTATTATTTTTTGCCTCCTCGTGCCAAAGACGAAATAAACTAAGGAAATCGTCGGCAACGCTTGCATAGGCAAAGAGACTATCTATCTCCTCTAAAACTAAAATTAGGGGTTTATCCAGCTTTTTGAGCAAATGGTCTTCAAAATAGGCAGTACAGCTATAAATTCCTAATCCTTCTTGCCATTTTTCCTGAAAGAGAGCTGCTAACCCTAATTTCTTGGAAATAATCAAAGCAAACCAAGAGAGCAATCGGTCTAAATCGCCGAGAATTCCTTTGCCTGCTTGTAAAAAACTCAAACTGACGGTTTTATACTCTCTTTTGTCAACTTGACTCAAAATTCTATCGACTAATAGGGTTTTACCCATCCCCTTGGCTGATTTAATCCGCAATAATGAACCTGCTTGACTCACCGTCTCCAGACAAAGCTGTTCCACTGGAGGACGTTCAATATACTTGGAAAAATCCGCGGCCCGGTTTTCTCCCTCATCCTCAGACGTGGCAGCTGGTGTTTCCTCCAACTCATCCCAGTCAGCGATTTCTCGATAATCAAGGGCTAATTTTTGACAAATTTCAAAAAAATTGAGATTACTAATCGATTTACCGTTAAGAAAAAGGCTAATAGTCGATTTTGCGAACCCTAACTCCTCAGCAAGCAGCTGTTGAGTTGCGTAACCATTGAGTTTAACTGCTTGTTTGACTCTAGGGATATATTCCGATTTTACTTTAAGCGATCGCCCCATAACCGTGAAGATTATTGAAAAATTAATGACAACCTAATCTTATCTCAAATAAATCAAACGTATCTCAGACATTTACTCAAACCTATCACAAAAAACTCAGACATATCTCAGACATTTTAAATTGTTCTATGAGAACCTATAGATTCAGATACAACTTAGTCTTCAAATAAAAGTCAGACAAATATAATTTGTATATCAGGATTTCTATTCATAGACTCATGCTTTGATAGCCGACACTAAGAGTACAAAAGTACAAAAGAAATTCTGAGGCAACCACCATGCGTTCCCTGAAAAAATGCCTATCTATAGCTTTCATCACCCTAGGCCTATTGCTCCCTTTCTGGGGAGATAATGTCCAAGAACAAGTAAAATCAACTAAATTTATCGATACTCTTGAGCTTATTGTTCAGGCGATCAAAATATTTGTAGAGGAGGACTAGGTCAATAAATGTAGGGGCGCAACGTGGTCAGTAAGTTGATCGAACTGCTTGCGCCCATAATGTAAGATTGTGAACATTTTTCACCAAAAAGTAACTGGTGGGCATAATCCTATACTATAATCAGTACAGTCATGAACTAGGCTCCTGTCCATCTGACTTGATTGACGTTTTATCTAATTTGGTTTATACCCCTCAGCAACATTCCTAAATTTATTGGAATTTTATGGCTAAAACAACTGATACCAATTATTTAACCTCCGCGGAGAAGTCTCTTTTATCTGATTTACTCAAAGTTAGGGCTGCCACTGCCTTGAGCTTTGAAATTGAAACAGATAGAATTGGAGAAGCTGACTTACAAGATAAATTAGAAAAACTAGCGGACAAAGGCTATATCAAAGTCAATGAAGAAGAAAGCTACAAAATCTTTACTCCCACTTGGAAAACTCGTTGGCTGAGGGTAAATGGTATTTTGTAGTCAGGTTCTAACGGAATTAGATAAGTTTCCTTTTTTCAGTTCATTCACCCATTACCTATTTTTGGTAGATTCTCAGACAGCTGCCGCCACCGATCTTTTCAGCGAAATACGGAAACTTCTGGGAGGGGATCTGTGGCCTTTTATTTTGGCTGCGATAATTATTGGAGTATTATATGAAACTAGAATTAGCTATTTCTCAGCTTTTAGGGATTGTCATTTATATTTTCATTTATTTCCCGATTTAAAAAAGGATTTTTTAAATACTTTTGTTAGTTTATTAAAGTTCAAAATTTTTAGATCAATACCCTTATACCTTCTCATTCAACTTATATTTTCTCTATTAAGCTTGATCGAGGATAATGTATATGTGGGTTTAATCATTGCTCTGGTCTTCGGTTTTATTATTAGTTCCTTAAACCCTAATTTAGAACAAATCGACCAAGTAACGGGTGGATTTAGCTTATCGACAATTAATCCTGTCTCCAGTCTGATCAAAAAGCTATTAGAGTTGTACCAAGGATTTCAAATATCTATTATTAAGCCTTTAGATACGAAACTGCTAAAGAAGAGAACCAGCCTATATAATTCTATCAAGCCTAGATTTAATTGTTTTCAAATAGTTACTCTTCAGGAATACATCCAAGAATTAATCAGTAGATTTACACTGAAAGAAACGCAAGAGAAATATCAAGGAAGATTAAACGCTATCATCGGGGGAAATTTTAGTGACGAGAATAAGAAGAGAGAAATATTAATATGGTTATTATTTGATATTATGGAGGTTACTTATGAAGAGATCAATAAAATTAGAAATCACCCAGATCAATCAGAAATTTTAATAAGACTGGGAGAAATAGAACAGGGGAATAGTACGATAAATTAAACGTCGGACAGTTAATTGAATACACTTGTACTGCTTTTATCGATTAACTGGAATTGATAAAAATCCTTGAGGGGGAGTGACGGGTTGACTTTTCCTGACAATTCTCGCCATCTGAACCAGAAAAAAAGTAACCGATGTGGTAATGATTCGGTAGTAGTGGCGTAGCCCTCTTGCTTACCTGGTATGAATTGTGTAAAATATTTATGAATAAAAATAATTGCAACCCGCTCAGTCTTTAAACCTCTAGCTTGATCGGTTCTTCGTTACTTGGTATGGTTCAATAGGGTGGCATAAATCGACTAAATCCTTATCTGACAAGAGTTCTATTGATTAGTTCGTTCTAGATCGAAAACAATTGACAAAGATAGCCGAACATCTCTCTGTATAAGGGTTTCATCCCTCATGACCCCGTCCATTGCATGAAACAAACCGAAGAACCAAAATTAGGTAGTTGACCACCTGAAAATCGATCAAACCCCACACCCCACACCCCACACCCCACACCCTGCCCCCAGAACAGCTTTTTCAGCAGCCCCTAACTAGGTCTGTTAATAATGTCAAGTCGGTTGCGAAAAGAAAGAAACTCTGTTTCCGATTTAAAGATACACTTGGTCTGTGTGACAAAATACAGAAGAAAGGTTTTTACTGGTAAAAGTCTGACTTTGGTTGAAAAGTCTTTTAAAAGTCTGACTTTGGTTGAAAAATCTTTTAGAGAAGTTGCGGAAAAGATGAATTTTCAGATATTGGAATTTAATGGGGAGTCTGATCATGTACACGCATTGATTGAATACCCACCGAAACTATCTATTTCCGTAATGGTCAATTCTTTAAAGGGAGTCTCTAGTCGCAGGTATGGACAAGCTGGTTATCCTAAGCCATACGGGAAAGACGCTCTTTGGTCGCCCAGTTATTTTGTGTCTTCTGTAGGAGGTGCGCCACTGGAAGTTCTTAAGTGCTACATCAAAAATCAGGAAAAGCCGTCGTAAAACGACGGGGTTTTAACCCAAATTTTCGATAACTCGATCGAGGTCCAAGAATCTTCGTCCTCAATCAATTTTTTCGGTTATGGGAAGTCTGGTAGGCTGCCGGGTTATCTTGAAGAGAGTTAGCAGTAGTCTCAGGAGACAATAGATTATGACTTGGCGCGGCTCAACCGATACAAAAGATCGCATTTTTGCAGCTTTAGTATATCTTTTACCCTTATATTCGGCCTTTGCCTTCGGGATCTTTATCTTTCAGCAAATTCCTTTTTTAGGAGCGGCCTTAGCAATAGTTTTAACTCCCTTAGCTTTTCTCTATAGTTCTCTGGGAAGCTTTGGCAGTTTAATTATCTTTTTCGTCCTCTTTTTCGCCGTGGTACGCAATCCCCGCATCAGTCATTTTATCCGCTTTAACACCATGCAGGCGATTTTAATCGAGATTTTGGTGTATTTATTGGGATTGGTCTTAGGTTTCGTCGCTAGGGGTTTAGGGGCGAATTTAGTGGTAGAAACTCTTTTTAACGTCGTCTTTTTGGGAGCATTTGCCGCCTGTGTTTACAGCATTATACAGTCGTTTATCGGCAAATACGCCGATATTCCCACAATTTCCGAGGCGGCCTATTCTCAAGTGGGAGGTTAGGTTAGGCTGGCTGAATAAATCTAAAAACCTTGTTGGGTAAGACTTTTAGACTTTTTGGCAATCAAAAAGTACCAGATATGGGAGTGATCGGGGGGAAAATCCCTGGACTTTTTCCCTGAAAATTAGGTAATTGACCTCCTCAAAATCGGGAAAACCCTACACCCTACACCCCACACCCCACACCCTCTCCCCACAAAAAACTTTTTCAGCAGACCCTAATTAAGCTTGAGTTTGTCCCCTTTTTCGGCTACAGTCTCTCCAGAATCAATGCGTTCGCTGCCAGGCCACATCTATGAGTCCATTTAAACAGACCCTACGGGAACTCAACGCTCAGAAGGGTAAAATAGCCGCTTCTGTGGGCAGAAAAACGCCTAAACGGGTTAATCGTTGGTTTAAATGGCTTTCTCCCGGTCTTTTTGTCAAACGCTGGCTTTTAATCAGTTTAACCGGCGTTTTTCTCACCTCCTTCGGTTTAGCTATTTGGGTAAAATTAACCCCGGTTAATCGCTTTTTAGAGTTTGTTTCCCAAGCATTAGAAACGATCGCCCGTTTGGTCCCTAATTCTGTTTCTGGGCCGCTGGCGGTTTTGCTGGGTGTCTTTTTGTTATTCTGGGGTCAGAGTCGCACCGTGGAAACGATTACAGAAGCACTACAACCGGACGCATCGGAGGAATTAGTTGATCTCCTACGCACCCATCGTCGTCTCCATCGCGGTCCGAAAATTGTGGCCATCGGTGGAGGTACAGGTTTATCGACGCTTTTACGGGGTTTAAAACAGTATAGTTCTAATATCACCGCTATTGTCACCGTAGCTGATGATGGCGGTTCTTCGGGCCGATTACGTCGGGAAATGGGCATTTTACCCCCGGGGGATATTCGCAATTGTATCGCCGCTTTAGCCGATGAGGAAAAGTTATTAACGGAATTGTTTCAATATCGCTTTCATGCCGGGGATGGTTTATCGGGCCACAGTTTTGGTAATTTATTTATCAGCGCTATGACCGAGATTACCGGCGATCTGGAACAGGCGATCGATGCTAGTGCTAAAGTTTTGGCCATTCGCGGCAAAGTGCTACCTGCTACCCTTACCGATGTTAGTCTCTGGGCTAAGTTAGCCGATGGGCGCATTATTGAGGGAGAATCGAAGATAACCGAAGCTATGGGGCAAATTCGTCAGATTGGCTGTCATCCTGCCGATCCGGTCGCTTTACCGGCTGCTTTAGCGGCAATCAAGGAGGCAGATTATATTATTATCGGGCCGGGTAGTCTTTATACCAGTATTATCCCTAATTTGTTGGTTCCCGCAATTCGTCAGGCCCTAGCACAGGTGACAGTCCCCCGTGTCTATGTTTGTAATATTATGACCCAGCCGGGGGAAACGGATAATTATTCGGTGGCTGATCATATTCGGGCGATCGAAAAAGTCTGCGAGGAACGCGTCTTTGATGCAGTTTTAGCCCAAAGAACTGCACCATCGCCCCAATCTCTGCAATTATACGCCCAAGAGCATAGTCATCCTGTGTTTTTAGACCGCGAGGAGGTGGGAAAAATGGGTTATCGCATTGTTTTAGCGAATGTAATGGCAGAAGATGAAGTTACTGCCAAAGTTAGTCATGATCCCCAACGTTTAGCGCGAGTTTTATGGCGCTGGTATGCTAAAAAGTGAATAGCGAGTTGACTAAATGTTTTTATCTAGCTTTGTCAAGTTATAAAATCATATTTTTTGCTTTAATTTGCCGACATTAGCCAAATTTGCTGATTAAAGCCCTAGGAAAAAATTAGCCTAAAAACCATTTCGCCTTATTCTGTGTTATACTCAGATTTTGAAGAGAGATGATCATGCACTACTCTACTAAATCTAATCAAGAGACAGGTGCGACAGTCTATTCCCCAAGCGATGGAAGTGAATTAATTCCTGCTGAGGTTAAACTAGATATAAACGGGCAAAACTATCAATCACTTAATATACCTCTCCCAGAGGGCTATACAGTAGATGATGAAGGAATCATCAATAACTATGGTAGCGAACCCAAGATTTATCTATCAAAATCCCCATCTTTAGAACAGCAAAAATGGTATATTTTGCAAGGAGTAGGGGCGGTTTTGTTGGTTGCTTTGGTGTTATTAATCACCTTTTCCGTTAGCTAGATAAAAACCGTAGGATTGACATTTAAGTTGAGCGAGACAGGAAAACTTTAATTTACACCATAGAGTCTGCATCCCAAGTATCGGGAGCATATATTGGAACCGACTCTATCTATCTGTCCAAATAGTAAATCTGACAGCTGAACTTTTTTACTTTGCTAAACTTGACAATTTTTTTCAGTTTTTTGTGGGTTGCTTCGTGATCAACAATAGAACAACCAATAGAGTTAACTTCTCAAAGGAAATTCAACAGGTATGAAATTTAATCCTTCTCTTAGTCAAGAACCTCGCTATCAGGCAATTCCTGTTATGCAGATAACTTCCAAAGAAACCCTTCTCCATTGGTTAGAACGGACAGGAAGATTAAAATTACGTCAATCTGATGCTCATCCCGATTTGCAAATTTTAGAAGAACTAGACGATATTATCGATCCAGATAATTATGCTATAGAAGAAGAAGAATAAATAGTCTTAAGTAGGTGGGTGGAATTAAATATAAGATGAAGGTAGGTTGGGTTGAAGCATGAAACCCAACGCCCGCTCATGTTACGCTACCGCTAAACCATCCTACAAATAATTGTGCCTCCCTACTTACTGGGAGTTAGGAGTGAAATTTCAATTATCTAATATTCAGGAGATTAAGAAAGTGGTATCAACGAAAAAAACGGCTTTAATTTACTGTGAAAATCAGTTTGGACGTGTGGACGGAAAAACGGCAGCTGGCTTGATCAGACAATCAGAAATATATACAATTGTTGGAGTGCTGGATAGTTCCTTAGCGGGAAAAGATGCGGGAGAAGCATTAGGAGACAAAAAAAATCATATTCCCATTTTTGCCAATTTACAAACAGCCTTAGAAAAACTTAGAGATGTTCCCAATTGTTATATCTACGGCAAAGCACCCTTAGAAGCGTTTATTCCCCCCCTAGAAAGGCTGCTAATTTTAGAAGCAATGGCACAAGGAATGGAGATTATTAATGGTTTGCATCAATTCTTCTCCGAGGATTTAGAATTTAGGGAGCAAGCTAGTCAGTATGGTGTGCAAATTACAGACATTCGTAAACCACCACAATTAGCTGATCTTCATGTATTTACTGGGCAAATTTCCCAAGTAAATATACCCGTTATTGCCTTTTTAGGAACCGATTGTGCTTGCGGAAAAATGACCACTGCGGTGGCAGTTAATCAAACTCTCCAAGGCTTGGGTATTAAGTCTGTCTTAGTCGCTACTGGACAAACTAGCTTGATGCAGGGAGCAAGATATGGGGTTTCGATCGATGCTTTGGTTTCTCAATTTGTCATCGGTGAAATTGAAAATGCTGTGGTTCAAGCTTTTGAGCAAGAAAAACCCGATATTATTTTAGTGGAAGGACAAAGTTCTCTGAGTCATCCTGCTTTTATGAGTTCCCTGGGAATTTTGAAAGGAAGTAGGCCCGATGGGATTATTTTACAACATCCCCCAGCCCGAAAATTTCGCTGTGATTTTCCTCATTTAGCCATGCCAAAATTACAGGAAGAAATTTCACTAATTGAGGCAATTTCTCCCACTAAAGTTATCGCTATTGCGATTAATCACGAAAATCTCACCGCAGCAGCCACTGAGCGTATTATTGCCAAATATGAGCGAGATTTTCAGTTACCGACTACTGATGTTTTGTTACACGGATGTGAGAAATTAGTCCAAGCTTTATGCGATCGCTTTCCGAAATTAAACCGGAAAATCAAAGGGGAAATTTTAGCTGCAATTCCCGCAATTGGGAGCAAATAGGCTGATGAAAGACCTTTTACCCAGAATCGAGATTTCTCTCCCGAAAATACGCCATAATGCTCGTTTACTCTGCCAATTCTACGGTAGCAAGGGACTTTCTGTGATGGGAGTTTCCAAAGCGATTTTGGGTGATCCCTCGATCGCCTTGGCGATGATTCAAGGTGGAGTCAACTTTATCGCTGACTCTCGAATCGAAAATATTCTCAAAATGAAACAAGCAGGAATAGTGACAACTTTTGTTCTGTTGCGTACTGCCTTGAGTCAAGCAGAATCAGTGGTTAACATTGCAGATATCAGCTTAAATACCGAATTAGCAACAATTCAGGAACTTTCCTATTATGCTCAAGAAAAGCAAAAAATACACCGCATTATTATCATGACGGAGTTAGGGGATTTACGCGAAGGTGTACTGCCGAAAGATCTGGTCAAGTTCATCAAAAAGACCCTCGCTTTTCCCTTTATCAAAATTATTGGACTGGGTTGTAATTTGGCTTGTTATGGAGGTATTAAACCTGATAGCCATAATATGAGCAAATTATCTGTGTTAACAGATACAATTGAGCAGGAATTTTTAATAAAATTACCGATTATTTCAGGAGGCAATTCTGCTAACTATCAATGGTATCAAAAAAGTAGCGAAGTTGGTCGGATTAATAATCTGCGTTTAGGAGAATCAATTTTATTAGGTTGTGAAACAGTTAATCGACAAGTTATACCAGGCTTATATACCGATGCTTTTCGGTTAATTGCTGAAGTAATCGAATCCAAAGATAAACCATCTCTACCCTCTGGAGAAATTGGTCGAGATGCTTTTGGTAATGTTCCCAGCTTTATCGACCAAGGCATTCACCGTCGAGTTATTATTGCATTAGGAAGACAGGATATTCTTATCTCTGGATTACAAACAAGTCAGGAGATAAAAATATTAGGTTCTAGTAGCGATCATCTAGTTCTTGATAGTCATAACAAGAGGTTAAAAGTAGGAAGCGAAGTCAGTTTTAATCTTGATTACGGAGGACTTTTAACAGCCATGACTTCTCCTTTTATTACTAAAAGTTATGCTCTCAATGCAGTAGCACAACTGTCTTGATCGATGAATAAATAGGGTTTGCTGAAAAAGTTTTTCCTGGGGGCAGGGTGTGGGGTGTGGGGTGTGGGGTGTGGGGTTTTACCAGTTTTGAGGTGGCCAATTACCTAATTTTCAGGGAAAAAGTGCCTAAATTTCCCCCCGATCACTCCCAGA
>NZ_JAPZRB010000065.1:0-2859 GCF_027531105.1 Microcystis sp. LE18-22.4A | reverse complement strand
TTTTGCCAAGATTTATCGGATTGTTTGTGTTGCTGTGCCGCCGCATTTCACTTCTCAAGATTGTTCAGTTTGTGGGACGAGAGTGCAAAAAACATTAAGCACTAGAACTCATCAATGTCCTAACTGTAAAACAGTCTTAGATAGGGATCATAATGCAGCAATAAATATTCTTAAAAAAGGGTTACAATATTTGGGAAATTATCTCAACGGTACTGTTGGGCAAACAGAAACCGACCCAAACGCCTTGGGATAGTCCGACCTCTGGATTTTCAGTGGAGACATTGAGAATCTAAGTTGTCTCGTTGAACAAGGAATTTCCAATAGTGATAGGTCAAGAATCCCCCGTCACAGCGTAGCTTGACGGTGGGAGTATGTTAATCCTAAGTATTTTTATTGTCTATGGCCTGTCATTTATCCCTCAATCAACTAGCTCAATTATTGTCCTTACAAGATAATGGTGACATAAGTTTTAGTCCTGATAGTTTAGTATCTGGCATTAATACTGATAGCCGTAGTATTGAGTCAGGACAAGCATTTTTGGCCTTAAAAGGTGATAATTTTAATGGTCATGATTTTATCGATATGGCTATCGAAAAAGGAGCGGCGACATTGATTGTCGATCAGCCAGTTTCGGTAAATTACTCTAGTAATATTCCTGTATTCCTGGTCCAGAATACCCTAGAAACCTATCAGCAATTGGCCCATTGGTGGCGGAATCAATTTACTATACCCGTGATTGCTATTACAGGATCGGTGGGGAAAACCACGACTAAAGAATTAATCGCTTCGGTATTAGCAACCCGGGGAAAGGTACATAAAACCCTAGCTAATTATAACAATGAGATCGGAGTGCCGAAAACTCTCCTCGAACTGGATGAAACTCACGATAGTGCCGTAATCGAGATGGGAATGCGGGGACGGGGAGAAATTGCCCTGCTCGCTCAAATCGCCCAACCGACGATCGCAGTGATTACTAATGTGGGAACCGCTCACATCGGTCGTTTAGGGTCGGAAGCAGCGATCGCAGAGGCGAAATGCGAGTTATTGGCCGAGTCTCCTTCTAGTAGTATAGCTGTTCTTAACTACGATCACCCTTTACTTACCGAAACAGCTAAACGGGTATGGCAGGGGGAAACAATTACCTATGGCTTCTCTGGCGGCGATATAGTCGGGGAATTACTGGATTTAACTACTTTACGAGTAAATGGACTAGATTTTAACTTACCTTTATCCGGTCGTCATCATGCTTTAAATTTTATGGCGGCCTTGGCCGTAGCGAAAATTTTAGGCATCGATTGGACTTCTTTGCAAGAGGGAATTAAAGTTAATTTACCCAGTGGTCGGGCCAAACGTTACCAATTAGAGCCAGATATCCTACTCCTCGATGAAACCTATAACGCGGGTCTAGAATCAATGTTAGCGGCCTTGGATTTACTGAAAGCTACTCCCGGTCAGCGTCATATTGCTGTTTTAGGCACGATGAAGGAGTTAGGGTCTTTTTCGGAGCAATTACATCGCCAAGTGGGTGAGAGGGTGCAAAAACTAGGTATAGATCGCTTGTTTGTCTTGGTAGATGACCCAGAAGCTAAATTTATTGCTGAGTCCGCTACTGGGGTCGCTTGCGAATGTTTTCAAACTCATATAGATTTAATTAATCGTTTGAAGGACGTGATCGATTCTGGCGATCGCATTTTATGTAAAGCTTCCCATTCCGTCGGTTTAAATCGCGTGGTGGAGGAGTTAATCAGTGATATTAGGAGTTAGGGAATAGATGTTAGAGAAGAGAGCATTTTTTAGCAAGAATAGCCGATTGAAAACTGTTTTTTCAGGGATTTTAGGGCTAGTTTTCTTTTTTTCGGTCGTGCAAGTCTCTTTTGCTCAACAATCGAGACAACTGGAGACTTATCTTCCGGATCTCAGTGGTTTAGCTTGGGTAGAAGCAGATATTTTTCTAGGGGTTCACGATGCCAAAAATAAGGGCAAAAATAGTGATCCATCTCAACCAAGGCTGAGTCTTTTACGGCTGCCTACGCAGGAAAAACCCCTATTATGGCAGGTTTTAAGGGTAGATTGGCCAAATCCAGAGGGATTGAGTAACGATCTCGAAAGTATTACTCATATCCCTGAAACTAACTTATTTTTGTTGGCTGAAAGTGGCGACAAAAAACCTTTTCAAAGACTATTTTTACTAGCATATAACCAGCAAAAAGTCAAGATAGTTGAGCAAATAAATTGGCCGATCGCAGTCGAAAATGTAGAGGCGATCGCTGTTAGTCGGCAAGGCGATCGTTATCTATTTATCTACGCAGAACGGGCCGATAGTCAAGAGAGTACCAAAATTCGCTGGACGGATATCTCGTTCAATCCCTTAAAATTCGGGGAATTTCAGTCGGTAACTTTTCGGAGTCCTTTTGGTAGTGGTAAAAATATTCGCCCCATCTCCGATTTAGCCGTAGATAAGCAAGGTAATATCTACATAGCTTCCGCTTACGATCCAGATAGTGCGGGAGTGTTTAGAAGTGCTGTTTACCGTATCGGTCAAGTTACAGCCGATAATAGCCTAATTATTGCCCCTAATCCCCAAAAAATTGCAGAAATCGACGGCTCCAAAGTGGAAGCGGTGACCACCAGAGAATCTCCTAGAGGTAAAATAGAAGTCTTTATCGGTACAGATGACGAGAATTATGGCGGTTTTATGCGACCTTTGCTCTTAGATAATTAGGGTCTGCTGAATAAATCTAAAAACCTTGTTGGATAAGACTTTTGGACTTTTTTCCCCTCAAAAAGTGCCAGCCATTGCGGGGATCGGGGGAAAATTCAGGTACTTTTTCCCTGAAAATTAGGTAGTTGACCACCTCA
>NZ_JAPZRB010000365.1:0-6643 GCF_027531105.1 Microcystis sp. LE18-22.4A | reverse complement strand
TTTAGTCAACTTCCTGAGATTGAGGTTGTCAACAGCAGTGTTTTAGGTAGTGCAAATGGCGCTTATGGGATTAGCACCAATAAGATATATCTATCTGAAAGCTTTTTTGCTTCTGCTAGTTCAGATGCTTTGGTTGCGGTGGTGTTGGAAGAAATTGGGCATTTTGTGGATGCTCAAATTAATAGGGTGGATACGGTGGGGGATGAGGGGGAGTTATTTTCGGCGT
The DNA here is from genome assembly GCF_027531105.1 of Microcystis sp. LE18-22.4A. Lineage (NCBI taxonomy): Bacteria > Bacillati > Cyanobacteriota > Cyanophyceae > Chroococcales > Microcystaceae > Microcystis > Microcystis sp. LE18-22.4A. The sequence goes on along the minus strand of NZ_JAPZRB010000365.1, from coordinate 6,417 downwards.
TGGCACGCGGGGTAAGTTTAAGTCCTTCGGGGTTGAGTCGGATTCAGACGGAAGATGATCATGCAGTGGTAGTAATTGATGGGCAAGAAGTTCTGATTGAGCAAGCCAGTCTTTCGGGCAGTGGTGGTGTAGGTGGAACTAACAAAACTCTTCAACTCGATCCTCTACCCCAAGGACAAACCGAAAGAAATGTTACTCTTACCTATTTCTACGAGCATTATTCTATTCCTGATCAATTTCAGGTCAGATATGCAGGAAAGGACATTGTCAATACTGGAGGACTTGTTTCGGGAAGTAAAACTGGAAATGTAACATTTAAGCAAGTGCAAGGGCAAGACTTTCTCAATATCGTTGTTACTGCTCCTCAATCAGGAACAGCTTGGGATTTTTCTGTTTCTACTGACAATGCTCAAATAAACTTCAATGGTCTTGTAGGAGATGTCATCAAACTCGATTTAGGTAAGCAAAGTGGGAATGTTACGCTGAAATCCCTACCAAATTCCTCCAAAGGTAAGTTGATTAATGAGAAAGGAGAAAATGCCATTGTAGGGAGTGTATATACAACTTTATACTATGTCCCTACTGTAAATGGTGCAATCTCTAGTTATGGTCAAGATAAGCAACATCCTGGTATAGGTCAAGTGAGCTTTGATGTTGAAGATCAAACTAAAAAGTCCATTACCGTTCAAGTAAGTGTTACTGATGGTTTTTCTAAGACTGATGGAAGTAATCCAGTAAAAACTGGAACTGGAAAGCTTGATATTTATACTCAACAACAACGACTAGCTTACTTGGGTTTTCCGGGTAGCAGTGGCAGTCCTTTAGTTGTTGATGGACAGTCTGGTGGTAACACTGAATGGGCAATAAAATTATTTAATTCTGTAGTTAGTAGCTCAAGCAAAGTTTTGAATGAGAAAAGTTTCAGTAAGGATAATGCTAAACAACTCATTAATGCTACTAATGCTCCACGCTGGACTGAATTAAAAAGTACCTCCATACCAAGAGTTGGAATTGTTCAAGGTTCACCCATAGAATTATGGGCATCTAATTGGACATATGATGTTCTGAACTCCGTAGTTCCTTCAAATCCTAATATTAATTTTAATGTAAATGGAACAAGTCTAAAAAAGGGTGGAGATACATCAGCACACTCTGGTCACGAAGCTGGGATGGATTTAGATATAGATACAGCCGGAAAAGGTGACGGCAATACATATGCACCAAACAATATGTTTTTTAAGGAAAATAAGTTTGGCACTAAGAATACTTGGTATGTAGAAGCTCCTGATGGTAAAGTTATCATTAAAAACACAAATGGAAAGTATGAATCTGCTGATCCTAATGTACCAGCTAATCTTACTAAAGCAATAACTGGTCTTGACATCTATAACAAGCAAGTTATCAAAGAACTATTTTCAGATACCAACAATAATGGGAAAGCAGATCAGGATGAATGGTTGATTATTGATAACCCTAATGCTGTATTTAATAATGCAAATGGCACTCCTACAAAGGGATACGTTCTTGCAGATACAAGAAACTTAATTACCTCTTTCTTGAACGCTAATGTAGGAGGAATTACAGTAAAAGAGGTTTATTTTAATGATCCTCGTACATGGGATATAGACCCTAAAAAAGTTCGTTTTGCATCTAATCATAATGGACACGTTCATTTTACTCTCAAAGCACCAAGCGCAACTACAAATTCTAATCAGAGGTTCAGCACTTTCTCTTTTGCATCTGAAAGCGTTGAACCTGTAGCTACTGCTGCCATAACTGTCAACAACTTCATCCTTATAAATAATGTAATAGATATAGGAAAGATAGAAGGAAACTTCAGTACGACTGGCTCGATTAACACTGGAAATCCTGAAACTATCTATCGCTTTACACTTGGTGATCCAGTAGATGAAGATAAAATTGACGGCATCTACTTCAGTACATCTCGAAATTTTAACTTACTTCTCAATCAACTTGCTGCTGATGCTGATGTAGAGCTAATCAAAGATTTTAATGGAGATGGTATTTTTCAAGATGAGGACGTTATAGCAAGTTCAAATCAGTTAGGTAATAATCCTGAAACGCTCAATTTGACAGACCTTAACGAATCTGATTACTACATTCGCATTTTCCAAAAGGGTGGTGATACTAGCTTTAACCTTAGTTTAACAGTTCCTCCTCTACCAGTTCCAACTGACAACGCAGGAAATACAGTAACTAATGCTAAAAATTTAGGAATCATTAGTAATAATGTCCAGCAATCAGATTTTATTGGTCAAGTGGATGCAGATGATTACTATCGTTTCACATTATCATCTATCAGCGATTTGACCGTTGATGTTACTGACTTAGTAAATGGTGATTTATTTGCTGAAGTTGGACAAGATAAAAATAATGACGGCATTCTAGATTTTGATGAAATTATTGTCACATCTGATGAAGAAGGAGATACCAGCGAACAAATTAGCCGTACAGGATTAGCCGCTGGTGATTATATCTTGCATTTGGGGCGTAATAGTGGCAATACAAACTATAACCTTAACCTTTCGGCAACTCCGTCAGTTATTCCACCTGATAAAGCAGGTAGTACCCTTACCACTGCCTTCAATCTTGGCACTTTAACTGCTTCCACCCAAAACGATTTTGTTGGTAATGTTGATCCGATTGACTATTACCGCTTTACCCTGACAAATCCTAGTGGAGTTACCCTCAATCTTAGTGGCTTATCAGCAGATGCCGATTTAGAATTGTCTCAAGATAAAGATGGAGACGGTGTAATCTCTTCTGATGAAGTGATTCAGCTTTCTGAAGGAACAGACAATCAAGATGAAAATATTAATATTACGGCATTACCCGCAGGAGACTACTTTGTAAAAGTATCCCAATACGAAGGTGACACCACCTACAATCTTGCTCTCACACCAACAGCAGCCACTGGAGTAGATCTACAAGTGAGTGTGACTCCAGTAACTAATTCTCTTACTTTAGGAGATCAAGTCAGCTACACCATTACCGTTAAAAATATCGGTGCTTCTAATGCAACAGGAGTCACACTCAGCGATAACTTGCCCCTTGAAAATATCCTTGATGTGTCTGCTGTTGCCAGTAAAGGTACGAGAAGTATTTCTAGCAGTGCAATTACTGCAAATATTGGCAGCCTTAACGTCAATGAATCAGCAACAGTAGTTGTTTCAGGCAGATTGGTTGGTTCGGGTTCAACCAGTAGTTTGATTCAAGTCTCAAGCGCACAAGCAGACTTTAATCCAGACAATGACTCAGTAGTACAGCGTTTCAACGTTGCACCTGGTACAATTCAACCTGCTGATTTGGAACTTTCTCTAACTTCAGATAAAACGACAGCGAATATTGATGACCTAGTTACTTTCAAAATAACTCTAACCAATAAAGGTCCAGGGGCTGCAACATCAATTCAGGTAAAAAATGTTTTGCCTCAAGGATTAACTCTTGTTTCGTCAAATCCTCAGCAAGGTTCTTACAACTCCACATCTGGCATTTGGGAAGCAGGGAATATCGCCAAGGATAATCAAGCTTTCGTAGATATCGTTACCAAAGTTACTTCTGGAGGAAGTCTTTCTAATACTGCTGAAGTGATTGCAGTAACTGAACCTGATCCTGATTCTACTCCCAATAACAATAATCCCAATGAAGACGATCAAGCTTCAGTTATTGTCACTATTGGCACCGATGAAACTCCCGGTAATCAAGCTCCCACAGATTTAGCCTTAAGTGCAACCACAGTAAATGAAAATGTCCCTGTTAACACAGTAATTGGAACATTTTCCAGCACAGACCCCGATACTGGTAATACCTTTACCTATAGTTTAATAGCAGGAACAGGAGATACAGATAATACAGCATTCTCGATTGTGGGGAATCAATTACAGATTAATAATTCCCCCGATTTTGAAACCAAAAATAGTTACAGTATTCGGGTAAAAACCACCGACCAAGGGGGACTAAGTTTTGAGAAAACCTTGACAATTACTGTCAATGATGTTAATGAAAATCCTAGTAACCAAGCTCCGACGGATTTAGCATTAAGTGCGACCACAGTAAATGAAAATGTCCCTGTTAACACAGTAATTGGAACATTTTCCAGTACAGACCCCGATAGTGGTAATAGCTTTACCTATAGCTTAGTTACAGGAACAGGAGATACAGATAATACTGCCTTCTCGATTGTGGGGAATCAATTACAGATTAATAATTCTCCCGATTTTGAAACCAAGAATAGTTACAGTATTCGCGTAAAAACCACAGACCAAGGGGGACTAAGTTTTGAGAAAACCTTGACAATTACTGTCAATGATGTTAATGAAACTCCCGGTAATCAAGCTCCAATGGATTTAGCATTAAGTGCGACCACAGTAAATGAAAATGTCCCTGTTAACACAGTAATTGGAACATTTTCTACCACAGACCCCGATACTGGCAATAGCTTTACCTATAGTTTAATAGCAGGGACAGGAGATACAGATAACTCAGCATTCTCGATTGTAGGGAATCAATTACAGATTAATAATTCTCCTGATTTTGAAACCAAAAATAGTTACAGTATTCGGGTAAAAACCACAGACCAAGGGGGACTCAGTTTTGAGAAAACCTTGACAATTGCGGTAAATGATGTTAATGAAAATCCTAGTAATCAAGCTCCCACAGCCCTAATTTTCCAAAATGCTGTCACCCAGTTAGCTGAAAATGTCAATGTCACACCAGAATTTAAAGTCGCCGATCTCCTGATTGAAGATGATGGTTTAGGAACCAATAATCTCTTCCTCACGGGACGGGATAGGGAGCGCTTCTTAATTCAGAATTCGGCCCTTTTCTATGTCGGTTTTACTCCTAATTTTGAAGCCCAAAATAGTTACGAAGTCACCGTCAATGTCGATGATCCAACCGTTGGTGTCACCCCCGATCTCACCCAAACCTTGACTTTAAACATCACCGATGTCAACGAAGCTCCCACAGCCCTAATTCTGGCCAATAGTACCAATGCGATCGCTGAAAATACCGATACCAGTCAAGGTGTCAAAGTTGCCGATATTCAGATCAGCGATGATGCCTTGGGGACCAATAGCCTTTCTTTGTTGGGCAGTGATCAGAGCAGTTTCCAGATTCGTGGCCGGGAGTTATTCTTCATCGGTAAGGCTGATTTTGAAGCCCAATCCCTCTATAATCTGACGGCGGCGGTGACGGATACCACCCTCAAACTGGCTCCCAATGCCACACCAGACGCAACGGTTAATTTCACCCTAGAAATTACCAATCTACCCGACCAAGCCGTTAATCCCCAAACCCTCCAATTTAAAGATACGGGTAATGGACAAGGTTCTCTGGTTTTCAACTTCAGTAACTTGCCCGGTAGCATACAGGTCAAAGCCATTGAGGAAGGACTTAGACAGACGGGAGCTTTCTTCAATAACGTTGTCGGTCTCTATCCAGTGGCGGATGACAACGGAGCCGTTTTTGACAGCCTCGATTTAGATGGAGATGGCAACGTGACAGAGTTAATTCAACCGGGTCAAGCGGGTTATGCGCGTACCGCCTTAAGTCAAGCGGTGAATAACTTCATTTTGCAGGCCAGTGGGGAAGGGGCAAACCAAAGCACCACCGCCGCTGAATTTGGGGATGTGTTGTTGGAAGGGGGGCGACGCTACGCACCCTTTGTAATTGCCAATGGGGGCAATCTGGGAGAAAGTCTGCAAGGGAGTGTTCAGGCATTTTTGACCAAGAATCCCGATAACGTGGCGGCTACCCTAGAAAACTATATAAGTCATGAAGTGGCCTACTTCTCCTTTGGGTCGGCAAATCCCGATGGGGCGGAACATTTACGGTCAAGGGGGAATAATATCTTTGGCTTTGAGGATTTACCGGGTAACTTACCCAATATCAGCGATAACGATTTTAATGATGGGATTTTGGCGTTTAATTTTATTGCTTAACCCCAGTTCGGGTTAAACGGAGGGGGATAAGGCCCATTCCATTATTGCGCCGCCTGACCGCTAGAGGTGGCCAGGGCCGCCGCGCCTCCTTCTAAAGCCGCGATCCGCTTCTCGAAGACATCGGTGGTCGGGTTCATGATCCTAGTGTATTGCCGAACTCTTGTAGGGCAAACAGTCGCGCCCCGTGGTCGGCATCGTTGAAAACGTAGGAAGTGGTTTGATAGATGGGAACGGCGCGGGCGTTGGTTCCGGGGGCAGGTTCCTGGCCGGCGTGTACTTGCAGCGTCTCGAAACGGTAACGGTCAGACATAGGTACTTAGGGGCTGCTGAAAAAGTTTTTCGTGGGGGCAGGGTGTGGGGTGTGGGGTGTGGGGTGTGGGGTTTTACCCATTTTCAGGTGGTCAATTACCTAATTTTCAGGGAAAAAATCCCTAAATTTTCCCCCCAATCACTC
>NZ_JAPZRB010000611.1:0-12228 GCF_027531105.1 Microcystis sp. LE18-22.4A | reverse complement strand
AGATTTCCCGCTTGTTTCTTTGATTTGTTGAACCTTCCCCCCGAAACCGCCAATTCTTATCAATTCTCCTCGGTGGAAGTTAAACAATTGTCCTTTCGTCTCGATGGAGTCTTTTTGCCTGATACACCCAATCAGCCTATTTATTTCCTAGAAGTACAATTTCAGAAAGATAATAGGTTTTATTCCCGTTTCTTCAGTGAAATCTTCCTCTATCTCCACCAAACGGACTTAAGCAACAACTGGCAGGGAGTAGTTATTTATCCTCGGCGTTCAGTGGAAAGCGTAGAGACGGCTCGTTATGGGGAGTTAATCAACTCAGGCAGGATTTTACGTTTTTATCTCGAGGAATTAAGGGAAGTGGAATCCCTGGGAATATCGATGTTACAATTAATTGTAGCACCAACCGCCAGAGCGATCGAGCAGGGAAAACAATTAATTCCACGGATTAGACAAGCATTCCCTAAGGTCAAACAACAGCAAGAACTTTTAGAATTGATAGAGACAATTTTGGTTTATAAGTTACCCCAAGTCAGTAGAAAGGAGATAGAAGCGATGTTTAGTTTAAGTGATTTAAAACAAACTAAAGTGTATCAGGAAGCTTTAGAGGAAGGTAGAGAGGAAGGTAGAGAGGAAGGTAGAGAGGAAGGTAGAGAGGAAGGCCGACAAGAAGGCGAATTAGCGGCAAAATTAGCTTCTATTCCTCGTTTATTGGCCTTAGGATTAAACTTTGAACAGATAGCACAGGCTTTAGAATTAGAAATCGAACAGGTTAGACAAGCAACTCAAGGGGAATAGGAAAAGTTCAATGCGATCGCACTAAGGTTAGATAGCGTATCATGCTAAACGACTTTTGTACTATAGCAGAGAGACTAGCTGTGTCATCATTAGACATCTCCGAAAACGTAGGGACAATTCATGAATTTTACTCCGAAAACGTAGGGACAATTCATGAATTGTCCCTACCAAGGGTTTCAGGTTACGCATATTTAATTTTAGGAAATATCTATTCTCTATCATCTGGGATTATTGGCATATCTGTAATGATTTGATGGCATCGAACACAAGCCTTAACCCCTTGTTCCAAACGCCATCGACAGAAATTGAAAATCGAATCTTCTATGCAAACCCTAATTAAGTCTTCAACTGTTCATCTGAGATATTAACAGTAATGGAAGCCATTAAAAATCTCAAAAAAAATCGACCCGCCGCTAGGCGGGAAAAAGAGAAAAAGAGAAAAAGAGAAAAAGGGTAAAAAGGGAAAAAGGGTTACAGAGTCCTCCCAGCACCGCACACCACCCGAAAACCGAGGTCGAAGAGGTTGTAGTCGCGGCGGTAGCTGTAGTCGCGGAAAGCGGAACGGCAGAAATTTGGAATGTTGTACCAAGAACCGCCCCGCAATAGAGAACGATTATCATTACCATTTTTTAGCCAAGCACTGCCATCCGTCGGCGCTCCGATATAGTTATCATGCCAATTGTCCTCGCACCACTCGAAAACATTGCCACTCATGTCATACAGTCCCCAAGCATTGGGCTTTTTCTGACCCACAGGATGAGTTTTATCCTGAGAATTTCCGTTATACCAAGCGTAATCTCCTAACTGATTAGCATCATCACCGAAATAAAAGCGAGTGGTTGTCCCCGCACGACAAGCATATTCCCATTCCGCTTCTGTGGGGAGGCGATAGGTTTTCCCTGTTATTTGACTCAATTTTTTGCAAAAGGCTTGAGCGTCCTCCCAACTAACCATTTCTACCGGATTTTGGGGATTGTTTTTAAAATTAGAGGGATTGGTTCCCATCACTGCTTGATATTGTGCCTGAGTAACTGGATATTTGCCAATCGCAAAACTGTTGACTTGAACTTGGTGTTGAGGCTTTTCATCACTTGTAGCATCGGGATCACTGTCAGGAGATCCCATGATAAATTCACCTGCTGGTAAGCTCACCATCTCTAGTGTGACTCGATTGGGTAGGTTTTCGGTAAATGGAGTTTTATTGCTTGGGGGTGTCCCCAGTTTAGGAAGGGGAGGAATAGGAGAGTCACCGACGACGGAGGTGCTAAAATTCCCAACTCTCTCGATTACATGATTGTTGATGCGTTGAATGGCGGTTTCGAGTTCGATTTCCTCATCGGGGATTTCCACGTCTGTCCATTGCCATCCTTCCTGCTCGGCTCGCTCTAATGCGATCGCTAAACGGCCGCGCTTTTCTTCGCTGGTGACGAGGAAATTGAGCAAACTAGCCGATAGATTCTCGTTTTTGCGGAAAGATACCGCCGATTCGGAACTAAGAATGTTCTGGACGAGGGATTCCACTTCGCTGACACTGCGGGAAAGTTCCCCGTCAATGGTCACTACTCGATCGATCAAGCCTTGAAACTGTCCGATAATTGGTTTTAGGTATTGTTCTAGATTAATGGCTACTTTGGCCATTTCGATCGCTTCTTGTTCCAGACTATCTAACTCCAGCTGCAACTGATACACTTGTTTGTACCCGTTCAACTCGCCGATCATTTTCGAGAAAACCTGTTTTTGTGTATCCTGATCTTCAGCTAATTTCTGGATACTTTCGCTGATTAAGTCGATTTTCTTGAGCATGAGCAAGCTGGCGCGACCAACAAGAATCACGGTGCGGAAAATCTGCTGTTTCTGTAGTCTCAGGGTATCTCGCAGGTCGGCCGAGCCGATGCTATTCTCCAAAGATTGGCGTTTTCGCTCTGTTTCTGCCAATTTCTGGCATTTAACCGCCACTGCCTCCTTGATTTCCTCGGTCAGTTCCAGAAAAAACCGCCGGTATTCATCCTTATGGTCGGTGAGAAATCCGATTAACTGGTTATAGTCCTTGACTAATCTTTCCAATTCTTGAAAAGTTTCCTCGAAATTGAGGGGTTCTTCTTTTTTCCTCAATCCTAACCATGTATTGCGAACCCGTTTTCCGGTTTTAATCAGTTGCTGTCTTTCTTGAATCTGATCCTGCAAAACCAATAAATCGGGGCGATTTAGTTGGGGAAGTTGATAGGTTTTCCGATAAAGCTTGATTTTCGCCGTTTCTTCTGCCATCGCCTTGGTCGCTGAGGGTGAGTTTTTTCTATTTTAGCCCGATTTTTTGATCAGCTAGAAATCTCGGCCAGAGGCGAAAAAATCAGCGACAATGATATAAATGGAGTTATCAACACAAGTAAAGCGATTATGACTGTAGCCACGACGAACGCCCGAGATATTTTCCGCTCCGCCTACGAAAACCGTTACACTTGGGATGAAGGATTTCCCGGTTACACTGCTGATATTATCCTCACCCAAGGGGAGGAAGTCCATACGGGCAAAATTCAAGTTAATGCCGATTATAGTGTGGAAGTAACGGGCATTGATGACGAGAAAGTGCAAGAAAGTATCTATAATCAAATGCGCGACATCGTTACTCACCGCAAAAGAGGCAATTTTGATGCTTCCCACGGCAAAAACCAGTTTAATTTCGGGCAAGATGATCCCACCGGTGCGGTAGAAATTCTTGTCACCGGCGATGCTATGGGGTCTAATTATAAGGTCCGTGGCCAGGAAATCTGTCAAGTCAGTCGAGTCATGGGACCGATGGCTTTTACTATTAATACCGAGGAAAGTCTCGATACGGGAGAAGGTTATATTTCTATTCGCTATAATGCCATTTTCCGCAATGCTAAAACCGATGAATTAAAGGGAAAACGTGACTTTAAGGAAACCTACGAAAAAATCGGTAATTATTATTTACCCTCCTGTCAAGTGATTAACGCAATCGACGCGGGGGGCGAAAAATCCACCACAGAATTCACTTTTATCAATCTACAGCTTTTAGAATCTTAAGGGTTATCCCCGCCCAAAAAGCGTTAGGATTGAAGTAACTAAGTAGGTGGGTGTTAAAAATTGTCGGCTCCCCCCGCCTATCGGCACCCCCCTTATCAAGGGGGGCAGGGGGGATCAAACCCCCCTTATCAAGGGGGGCAGGGGGGATCAAAGACAAAATCTATCTTCAATTTAATTGAAACCACTTACTTACACTGTAATAAATCTCTGACCAGAAGCTGATTATGTCTTTAACACTGACTCCCAATAACGTCGAACAAGTTTTAGATGAAATGCGCCCCTACCTGATGGCGGATGGTGGTAACGTGGAATTAGTCGAAATCGACGGGCCAGTCGTCAAACTGCGTCTTCAAGGCGCTTGCGGTTCCTGTCCCAGTTCCACCATGACCCTAAAAATGGGCATCGAACGTCGTCTCCGGGAAGTGATTCCCGAAATTGCCGAAGTTGAACAAGCTTTCTAAATCTTGGGTTAATTAATTCTCACCACTGCCCGATTGCTAATTTAATTAGCGATCGGGCATAATATTAATTAGGGTTTAAGGCAAGAGGCACTCATGCAAGAGGCACTTATGCAAAAGGGAGAATAAATAATCGGTTTTTAATAACCAGATTTGGTATTATATATCTTTTTCTGCAAGATTGATAAAATTACAGAATTAATTAAGGTAAAAAGTATCTTTTTTAGCCGATTAAACGGTCAATTAAGCATTAAGATATACTTGAAAATTTTTATTAAAACTCAAAAATTATGACTGAAAATATCCCCACTATTGTGGTCATGCACGGCGACCAAACTGGAGAAGAACTATTACTAGAAGCCCTGAGAGTATTGCAACCCTCGATAATTCGTCAACCGGTTAACTTTGCCGATTTTGATCTTAGTTTAGCCCAGCGTCGCCAGAGTAACAATCAAGTGGTTCACGAGGCCGCCGAAGCGACTCTAAAAACCGGATTAGCTCTCAAAGCTGCCACTATTACCCCAGAAATTAAAGGAGATGTGGGCAGTCCTAACGCTATTTTAAGAGAAGCAATGAATTCTCAGGTAATTCTCCGCATCGGTCGCCGTATCCCCGGTATTCGTCCGATTGGGGGCGTTTATTCTCCCATTGCCATTGTCCGCATGGCCGTTGACGATGCCTACGGGGCCAAAGAATGGCGAGAAACCACGGCCACCGGCGATGAAATTGCCTATCGCACCTCCCGCATTTCTAGGGCTACCAGTCGCGCTGTGGCCGAGTTTACCTTTCAACAGGCCAAAAAAACCGGGGCGCGGGTATTTGGCGGCCCAAAATTCACCGTTAGTGCCACCTACGAAGGGATGTTTAAAGAGGAATTAGACGCGGCGGCCCAAAGACATCCGGAAGTGCGTTATCAACCCCTGTTAATTGACGCAACTTTTGCCCTACTTTTACAAACCGACGGCGAAGCTTTGGTGATTCCAGCACTTAATCGCGATGGCGATTTATTATCTGATTTTGTCTTGCAACTCTATGGCAGTATTGCCGGGGCCGAAAGTTTAGTTTTGGGATTTGATGAGGAGACCTTAGCGGTTAAAACCATTATGGCAGAAGCTCCCCACGGCACGGCCCCCGCTTTAGAGGGCAAAAATATCGCTAATCCCATGGCGATGATTTTAGCCTCGGCAGCTTTGTTAGGTTATATCGAAACTAGCGAAGCGCGTAAAGCTTCCAGGGCAATTTATGAAAGTGTCTTTGAAACTATTCACGAGGGCAAAAAAACCCCCGATTTAGGGGGACAAATGACCATGAGTGAGTTTACCGATGAGGTGATTCGTCGCGTGGTCAGTAAGTTAGAAGTTTGGTCTGCTTTGGGGTAAACGAACTCATCTGATTGCTATCTTAACAGGAGTTTGAAGAAAAGCTAATCCCAAAAAATAAGAATTGTTGCAAAGGCCTTGCTTTTGTTTGTTTTGCGGAGAAATAACGGCTACCTTTGAAGTGTGTAACAGAGTCCCTTTGCAGGATTAGGATAAGAACAATGAAACTACAAACTTTGACAAAAACTCTGACCATTGCTCTGATTGGTGTAGGAGCTGCCTTGACCTTACAATCACCGAGCCAAGGTGCAGACGATCCTCTATTCATTTGTGATCCGGACTCCAGAGGGGTTCCCACAACTTACTATATTGGTAGGGGGGATAAAAGACCAATTATTTATTGGAAACGTGAAATATTTAGTGATGCTGGCTATCCTCCCCAACTCCGGTGCGAACAAGTAACTGGTCGATTCAACAGATTATCTGAACGGGAACCCAATGGGATTGAAATCATCACGACGGGCTTTTTGAACGGTTTGCCCGTTGTTTACTCTCCTGCTAGTGGTCGTGACCGTCCTAGTCCTTCAAACTTATTATTTACACTCTCAAAAGGCGAAGATGCTGTAAGGGTTGTGCAAGGGCTATTCGATTTGCGGGCAGGAAGAACTGTTAGTGGTTCTAATCCTAAACCACTATCGGAAAGTTCTGCCGATGGAAAAACAATTACCATCGACTTTCAAAATTTTCTGCGTAATGTTGCCCCTGAAAATAGCCCATCTTCAGGTAGTTCCGCTGGCGAGACTCCAGCGACAACAACCCAACCCAACCAATCTCCTTCTGGCGGTTCTCGCTGGTAAACGAGTTGTGATCGTTTCTTCTGTGATAGACTTTTCTGATGACTAAACAAGGCTCGGTTTTCCTGGCTTCGCTTGTTCAAACAATTATCTAAATATCTAAAATAGATAATAAATACTCACAAGTAGGAACAAAAATCCAAATAAACTCGACCTGCTAGGGATTCAGTTAGTCGTAGATCGCATGAAATATTTTTCCAAGATATCTGGCACCTGTGCTGGCATTTTACTCGTGGGGGGACTGCTGGCACAGTCCCTTCATCCCAAGACCGTTGCTTGGGAGGTTAACTCAGACAGTGGTTCCCGTCAGTCAAGTACAAGTGAAAAAGCATCAGAACAGCAATTGCATCAATTAGCCCGCGCAATTACTGTGAAGATTTTATCGAAAGAAGGATCAGGATCGGGAATTTTAGTTCGTAGAGAAGGCCAAGTTTATACGGTTCTGACCAACCAGCACGTTCTTGAACAAGCTTCTGACAACTATTATCGAATCCAAACTCCTGATGGTCAAATTTATCAAGCAAAAGTGTTAAATTCCATCAATTTTGATGGTAATGATTTGAGCCTATTGTCTTTTCACAGTTCTCGAACCTATTTGATCGCCTCATTCGGGGATTCGTCGAATATAAGAGTGGGTGATGCCGTATTTGCAGCCGGTTTTCCTTTTTTTCAAGAGCGTCGTGATCAAAATAGCGGGTTTATCCTGACGACTGGTCAAATTTCGATGTTGAGTGACCAGACATTTGACGGTGGTTATCGCATCGGCTATAACAATCGTATTGAAAAGGGAATGAGTGGGGGTCCCTTGCTTAATGACCAAGGTCAAGTAATTGGTATTAATGGACTTGATGCCAGTCCGGTTTGGGGGAATTCCTATACTTTCAGTGATGGCTCGGTGGCTTCAAAATTTCTCAAAAGACAGATGAATCAATTTAGTTGGGCTATTCCTAGCCAAACTCTCTGGCAGTTGGGGCTAAAATTCTCGGATCACCCTTCTTGATCGCCATTCACTCCATTGCAATTTTCTCCCCCGCAAACAGGAAACTCATTTCCCACACCACCATCTAGAGAGCGCAATATCTGGTCGGGATGGTATCGGTGAAACCAAGCCGTTATCCTTATATTAGGTCAGGATCATGAATAAATTTTATGGACTTGCGCTGGCATTAATCAGTGCCTTAACTCTCTTAAGCCAATCTCGAATAGCCATAGCATTAAAGCCAGAGCAAGTAAATGGTATTGCCCGGGAAATTACTGTTTTAATTCCTTCAGAAGATGACGGAGCGGAAGGGATAGTTCGTCAAAATGGTTCAGGAGCAATTATCGCTAGAGAAGGAAATAACTATACGGTTCTTACTGCCAGCCATGTTTTGTGTAAAGATTATGAAGTTAATTGTAAGAACTATTATTACGAGTTACAGGTAGTAACTCATGATGGCAAAAAATATTCTCTTAACCCTAATAGTATTAGAAAGTTGCCAGAAGTAGACCTAGTGGTCTTTCAATTCACTAGCGATCGGGATTATCGCCTAGCTACCTTAGCTAATTATGAATTAGCTGACGAACAATTTATTTTTGCTTCGGGATGGCCTGATCCGAAATTTGTTGGTAAGAGAGAAAGATTTTTTAATGTTGGTAAAGTGTTGCCCAAAGCCATTAGCCCTTTGTTTAAAATCTTTCCGCCTTCCTTTGGTTATGAGCTAATTTATACTAGCGTCACCTATGGGGGTATGAGTGGCGGACCAGTATTAGATACAGAAGGGAGAGTAATCGGAATTCACGGGCAAAATGAGGGGGAAAAAATTAAAGAGGTGCGAGTAGCAATTGGCTTTAGTCTCGCTATTCCCATCACTACTTTTTTGAAATTAGCACCCCAGTCTGGCATTCAAGGGCAGATAAATGTCGAAAATTCGCCCCCCAATGCCTTATCTTTGCAAGAAATTGGGGATGAATTATACAAGGCTTTGGAATTTCCCCATAAGAACGATACTAATCCCCTAAACTGGCTTAATCAAGGCAATAAAATGTGGCGGTTAGGACAATTAGCCCTCGCCTATGCCGCCTATGAAAAAGCCTTGCAACTCGATTCTCAACTCTATCAAGCTTGGTACGGGAAAGGTCTGGTCTTGACCTACTGGAAACGCCCCCAAGAGGCGCTGGCCGCCTACGAACAAGCTCTCAAAATTAATCCTAACTCCGATACTGCCAAAAAACTGCGAGACAAGCTCCAAGAATCTTTAGGGGGAGGAAATACCCCTTCTCTAACCCCCTCACAGCCAACCACCGCGCCCACCGTGGAGCCTTCACCACAGCCCTCTAATCCAAGGAGACTATGGTGAAGTCAGCCTGGAAAATGCGGTTAGCTAATAGTGGGTTGCACCAATTTAGCTAAGAATGCTTGAATTGCTCGTAGTTCTGCGGGGGGATTGCGGAGAAACTCTTCGTTACTGGCTAAAATCATCGCATTATAGGCCCGCACCGCCGCCTGCAATTTAGCTGGAACTACCCTCTCTTCCTTGGTCAGTTTCTCTAAGCTGGCCAATAAGTCTTGAATAACATTTAAAGGCGGTGCGCCGGGGGCTGAGTAAAGAGCGGCAATGACAGCATTGATATTATTACCCGCCTGTGCATCCCCGGTTAAGATGCTCAGTAGCAATTGCTGAACGGCTGCGGGAATCGGGATACCTGTGGGGGAGGTTAAATTATTACTGGCTAAAAGAGCATTCACAGAAGCAGCCGCCTGATTAACAGCGATTTGAACCGGTTCTCCCCCCTGAAATCCCAATCCCGTCACCGTGGTGGTGATGGGGATAGTTTGACCGGCAAAATCACTGGTGGAAAGAATTGGTCCGGTGATATCGGATTGGTTGCCGGTTTGCGCCATAACGGGAGAGACTAGGGAATTGGTCAGCAAAACCGCCGCCACTAGGGAAACTTGCCAATTAGTCAACCATTTCATCAACATGGTCTTAATCCTCATTCAAAAAACTAAGTTACACAATATAAAAACCGACTAACGGGGGAAAAAGTAATTGTAGCCGATACTCATGACGAAGCGAGCTCCGTCCCCAGCATTCCCCGTTAAATCAGCACCCGCAAGGTTAATCGTCAAGGGGATTTTCGGGAAAGGAATCAGGGAAATACCTGCGTTTAAGTCTTGACCCGACCATTCGACAATGGCCGAGACCGGTTCAACAATTCGTAAACCCGCACTAGCAAAGACACCCAGGGAATTTACCCCATCTTCGATGGCTCCTTCCGAGCGAAAACGACCACCACCAACACCCAAAGAGAGCGTCAATTGGCTAAAGGGTTCTTTCGTTGTTTCTGTTAACTGAAAAAATTTACTCACCACCCCGTAGATACTGCTACTGCCATCTGTCCCACCCCAGTTAATAGCGTTTTCAAATCCTAGGGCCACAGCAAAACTTTCTGGCAGAGAACGGTGAATTTTAAAGCTAAAACTGCCCCGTCCAGCGTTATCACCAAAAAGGCTCAAAATCGCCAGAGTTACATCCAAACCGACAATTTTCTGGGGTTCTCCTAAACCGACCCCTAGGGCTAACCCACCATCTGCTTGATTGGTAAAACGGGTTCTCGACTGGAAACCGAAACCACCGAAAATCTGCCCAAAAGTCGCTCCAAAAGCGCTGGGAGTAGAGATACTGCCACTAGGAGTAACCACAAATTCCGCCAGTTTCGCAGAAAGGGTTTGTTGCCTTAATTGCGGTTCCTCAATCAGAAACTCTTGACGTAAACGCTGCAATTCGGGAGAAATATTGGGATCAACGGGGGTAGATGCCTGTGCTTGCCATTTTTCGACTTCTGGCGAGTTATTAACTCCTGCTGGTAAAAGCTGACTTGCTTGCGTTGTCCCTAGATTCGCCTTCCATTCTTGTAGGGTTGAAATTGTCCTGGTCTTTTCTGTTGCTAAAGTATCGAGGGAAGATTTCCCTAGTTTATTTTCTAAGGATGAGGGCAGATTACTATCGGCTAATCCCTCTGTTGTCGAGAAGGAATTGGTGGTCAGAACTCTTTCTGTCCTCTCTAATTCTACGGGGGAATTAATGATAATTTTTTCCTGGGATACCCGAATAGAAGCAGCGTCAATGTCTAAGGGGGAAGGAAGGGCCTTCACCCGATCGCAAAGTATGGCTGTCCCCAAACAGGATGTGATCAAAATTCCTCCAGAAAATATGTGTCTTATACGGCCGTTTCTTTTTGCTTTTTTTAACAACACTTCCAGCTTTCCTCACAGACGAAGTTAATTTGCAAGAATTGTAACTGATTTATTCTTAGATAGCAAGTTATTAAACCTGTTCGTTATCAATCATGGAATCCCCTAGTGCGCCTAAATGAAAGGTAAAATATTTACGACCTCTATTCTTGGATTCCCCAGTTGTACTGCCTCTCCGTTCACGAATCAAATAGGCGGATTATATTGCTAGAACTAAAAAAAGCGGGTTGAACCCCGCTTGTCATCAAAAACTAAGCCAACTTAAAGGCATCTCGCCAACACCAGCGCAACAGGGTAAAAGCTATCAAACCTTTAACCACTTCTAGAAACCAGTAACCAATCTGCAAGGACATCATTTCTCCCGACATTCCCGACGCAGTAACGGGAGCTAGTAAACCCATAGCACTCAGATTGGGAGTGAGAAAATAGGTGTAAATTAGGGTGATTACTAAGAGAACACCGGCGAATAGAAGCGATCGATGTTCGGGGAGATGGATTAAGGTATGATAGCGGTGGAAGACAACAAAGCTACACAGCACAATCGCCGCACAAACTAATTCCAGATGGTTAAAAATGCCAAATAGCAAGTAACCAGCACTGGCAAAGCCATTTTGTGTCATCATGCCAGCTACGGATAAGCTGGGGAGAATGATTAAATCGATGACGAAACTGGCACTTAACCAGAAACCGAGAACAACCATGGCTAGGGTTGTCCAATTAAACCAAGACCGATAACGCTCAACAAAAGTTTTCATTAGGCTTGCTCCTCCTTGCCTTTATAATTTAATTGTAAAGAGCGTTCGCCAAAATTTTGGCCAGTTTTTTGGTAATTCTTAGCAATTCTTATCAATTCTTATAATATCAACTTAGTTTTCCGGAAGGACAACCAAACAATACCGCTCTTACCTCTAGATTTGGCTACCCGCTCGGCGCAGAATTGTAAAGATTTATCAACAAGTGTTTATAAAAACCTTTAAATATTGACCAAGGTGACGATTCTAGACTTACCCTGAAACAATAACTGACTATCTACGGGTTTACTGTTATGGATAAGGATTTTCGTAACTATCGCATGGTTTGCACCCTCACCTTCGGAGATATTTACGGACAAATAATCGTTTGGTTAATCGTTATTTTTCTTACTCTGGCTTCCACTCTAGCTCTTTGGAGTAGCACTAGACAAATTTTCGCCCTCGCTACCGTGGGGTTAGTCGTCGTCCTCTCTTTGCCTTTTTTACTCTTTGCTTTCGTTACTACCCTCCTCAATCATATTGAATTCGTTCCCATCGAAGCGGAAACCAACATTCGTCGTGGTCCTGTCCCCGGAGTTAGCGGCAGCCGTGTACCCGCAGCCAGCTAAATCCGACCAAATCCCCAATAAATAGGGCTTGCTGAAAAAGTTTTTCCTGGGGGCAGGGTGTGGGGTGTGGGGTGTGGGGTGTGGGGTTTTATCGATTTTCAGGTGGTCAACTACCTAATTTTCAGGGAAAAAGTACCTGAATTTTCCCCCCAATCACTCCAAT
>NZ_JAPZRB010000415.1:0-1709 GCF_027531105.1 Microcystis sp. LE18-22.4A | reverse complement strand
AGAGAACTTCTGTCTAATTATCATTTTTTTTCAAGATAATCATCATAATTAGCTTCAAGAGACAGTTTTAAAATATCTGCCCATAAAAAACTTATCTCAACTCATAAATTTAGCTGAAATTCTGACCTAATTTGTGGTTTTTTCAATGAATAAAATAATCTTTCCTTCTCTCGAAAAATTGACATTTTTAACTAGAATTTATTTTTTTGAGCGGGACATATTCGGTAAGAATAAACAAGAAAAACTCTGACCAATTCTTAAACCAAAAATATTTTAATAAAGTACGAATATCATTAAAAAAACTGGTGCGAGTAACTAATAACTCACGAATCTTTTGATAAGTATGATTAACTAAATCTAAAACGGTATGAAATAAAAAAGCTAGTAAATTTAAAGACAACAAGAACTCGCATAAATGACTTTGACCATGACCAAAATTATGTTCTAAATTATAACCGTGATTTTTAAGAACGTTATTTCCTTCATTCTCAACTTTCCATCTGCTGCGTCCAGCTTTGACAATTTTTTCAACATTATTTTCAGTAATTTGATGATTGGTAATCCAATTATTTTGATAGATAATTTTCTGTGTTTTTTCATTAATGACCGTGACTTCACACCAATTAACTTCGAGACTTGACTCGACCTCTCTCAGAGGAACTCTAGAAACATAACGATAACGATAAATGAGATTCTTTCGTCCATCCCATTGTTTCTTTTCTACGGTTTTAACTTCTCCACTTTTTTCTAAAAATTCTCGCCATTCATATAAGGTTTTATGAGAAGTTTCAAGACAAACAAAAATAAAATTATAACCTTGTTTTAGAGCTAACTCACAGATAGGTTGGCGAGAGTATAAGTCATCTCCTAACAGGGTTACAGGATAACCATACTTCTTTTGATGATTCTTATCTAACCATCTTTTAACAGCCGCATTTTCACAATCTTGTTTTTGCTGCCCATCTTGTTTTTTAATAAATTCTGGTTCTAAATTAATCACTTGTTTTTGCTCAGGAGAAACCACAATTGGCGTGACGCAACCATGAAAATAAGTTGTCGTTCCATTACGATGATTGCGGCAATTACAATGGGGACAACTAATTTTCTTTGAAGAAAAATATTCCGTACCATCTAAAGCTATTAAAATTTCCTCATCTAAGTAGAAAAATTTTTTAATAACTCCCTGTTTTTTTAACCATTGATAGACTTGTTGAAAAGAGCCAAATATTGTGGCAGCTGGGATAGGATCTAACAGGTTTCTGATTTGATTATCACAAGGTATTTTTTTGATACCAAATAAACTTGAAGCATTATCTTTTCCCTTACTACTTTTCATCAAACGTTGATGCTCTAAAAAAGAAGGTGACTGAGTAAAAAAAACCGAAAAAGCCGCCTTAACTGCATCTTCTACCTGATATTTGGTATTGTTTCCTGGTTTTCTGTCATCGGGTAAGTCATGTAATTCTTGAACTAAAAATTGTATTAATTCAGGAATTTCTCAAGTCACAGCCTTTTTCGTCATCGCAGAACAGTTTGATTAATTAATATTTCCAACTTAATAATTTTACCTCAACAGACAACAATCATCAATTTTTATTTGGTTCTCTTTCTGATGTAGAGAACTTTTGTTCTAGATTTCTCCCATCTTTCAAATATTTTGAGTATAAATACTCTATATACTCACTTCTCTGCGATGCAGTCGCACTCGC
>NZ_JAPZRB010000005.1:0-7989 GCF_027531105.1 Microcystis sp. LE18-22.4A | reverse complement strand
TGGATAAGACTTTTAGACTTGTTTTCCCTCAAAAAGTGCCGACCTTTGGAGTGATTGGGGGGAAAATCCCTGGACTTTTTCCCTGAAAATTAGGTAATTGACCACCTGAAAATCGGTAAAACCCCACACCCCACACCCCACACCCCACACCCTGCCCCTAGGAAAAGCTTTTTCAGCAAACCCTAATTAAGGAAATATCACTGCTACTTAAACAGTTTTTTCTTAAGTTTAGCGAGGGAACTCTGTATCCATAATTTTTTAAGTCGCAGGGGTTCTAAACCTTCTATATCAGCCGGATAATGTTTTTTAATATCAAAGAAATCATTAATTTCTCTTAAAATTGTTTCAAAACGTGGTAGTAATTTTTCGGGATTATAATCATCGAGAAAATTAGCCGGTAAAGAATTAACGGGAAAATTACGGACATAATTAAGAATACGTTCCAGATCGTATTGACTGGAATAAGCCCCGATTTTTTGACAATTGAAACCGGGATCGAGATAATCGGCTAGGGCGCTATTAACACTAGAAAATACCGTACAACCACAGGCTAAAGCTTCCAGGGGCGGTAAGCCAAAACCCTCCGTTAAACCGTTTACAGCCCAATATTCAGCCGAATCGTAGAGATAAACCCGACTGCGATTAAATAATCCCACTAAATCCTCCACATAGCTATCTAAAACCTTAACGCGGCAGTGGGGACGGAGGGCGGGAACTAGACGATTGAGAAGATACTTTGAGGATTTGCGCCCCTGTACTAGGACATCGATATCTCTTTCTAAGCCTAAATTGAGAAATTCTGAGCCAATTTGATTAGGAAGATAGTAAATTAAAGCATTAGGAGCCTTTTCTCCCCAATACCCCATAGTATTACGGCTAACGGTGATAATTGGTATTTGGGAGGGTAAACAGAAGCCGTAACCTGTACTATGGGCATGATAAATGATATTATGCGATCGCAATTTTTGCACCAGTTTAGGAAGATCAAAACCCCAGCTAACCACAAAAATACTGTCATCCGAGCTTATTTTCGCGAGTATATCCTCTAAAAAAGGATAATTTAACTCTTTTTGACGATAAGTCACAATCTGGGCGGTACAAATTTGACTAGCCAAATTGACGGTTTTCATTTCTGCCCACAGTCCACCCCCACCAAAAGGAGAAGTAGTACCGGGCAAAAGAAAATAGAGGTTTCTCATCAGGATAATAGAAGTTTTGGTTAAGCGGTAGTCTGGAGACTTGGCTATTCTATACTTAATTATTAAGGTGTGAGGTATCTAAAGGCAATAGTCGATCGAGCATAGATATTATTAAATTATGTTTGCCACTGATAAATACTTAGAATTATTAAAGCAATACCCTCCTCGTCCTATTCACAATGAGGAAGACTTAGAAATGATGCAGGAGGTTATTAATCGCCTGTTAGACACACCCCAATTAACGGCAGAAGAAAGGGAATATCTAAATGTTTTAGGGGCTTTAATTTATGAGTATGAGGAAAATCAAGAGCCAATACCTGATATTTATGGAATTGAATTGTTGAAATTCATATTAGAGGAAAGAAACCTACAAAAGCAAGATTTGCTATCTATTTTTGAAAGCAAGTCAACCCTGGATGATATTCTTGATGGGCAACAAGATCTAACTCCTATCTATATTCAAAAATTAGCCAATTTTTTAAATATATCTCCTGATTTATTTCTTCCTAGTTAGTCATAAAAAATGCGCTAGACAGTTAAGCTTATTTCCTGTCTTAACGCATAGGTTAACGGACTAAATCAAAGCCCGATAACGCCCCAAAGCCAGTAGAGGAAAATACTGCTGATAGAAATGATATTTCAGGTAAAAATGACAGGGAAAACCTGTACCGGTGAAGTAATCTTCATCCCATGTACCATTTTCTTTTTGGGTAACAAGAAGATAGTTAACGCCCTTTTCAATCACTTCTCGCTGATAATTGCCGGTGACTTTCCCGACGGCTAATAAACCGATTAATGCCCAAGCAGTTTGGGAAGCGGTACTATTTCCCTGTCCTTTAAATTTAGGGTTATTGTAACTAAAACAGGTTTCACCCCAACCACCATCAACATTTTGACAACTGCTTAACCAATTGGCTCCTTTTTGCAATTGCTGGCGATATTTATTCGGTTCCAGAAAAGCCAAAGCAGATAATGCCCCACTGGTTCCATAAATATAATTTACACCCCAACGACCAAACCAACTACCATCAGCTTCCTGTTCTTTTTCCAGATAATCCAAAGCTTTTTTAACTCGATTTTCCTCCATTTTAACATCACAAGTACCTAACATTTCTAGAACTCTGGCAGTAACATCAGCCGTATTAGGATCGATCATTGCTTTTAGATCGGCATAGGGCAAAGAATTAAGCCAGTTTTGATCGTTATCGATGTCAAAAGCTCCCCAACCACCAGCTTTACACTGCATAGTAGCCATCCAATTAACTGCCCGTTTCATCACAGCTTTTTTAATATTTTCATCGGGCATTTTAATTAACTCTAAAGCCATCACCACCACTGCCGAATCGTCTAAATCGGGATACCAGCGATTGTCAAATTCAAAAGCCCAACCCCCGGGGGTTCCGATTTTATTTTTAATCGCCCAATCGCCATAATCAAGAATTTGTTGATCGATTAACCATTGTCCCGCTTTAATTATAGCTGGATGAGCGGGATTTAGCCCAGATTCAATTAGCGATCGAATTACCCAAGCCGTATCCCAAACCGGCGAAACACAGGGCTGTACACAATAGGTATTATCTGTCTCAATGGCAAAATTATCCACCGCTTTTAAACCGCGGGCAACAATCGGATCGTAAACATCATAACCTAGGGCTTTTAAAGCTAACAGAGAATTTAACATCGCCGGGATAATTCCCCCCCAATCGCCTGTGTCTTCCTGTCGTTCAATTACCCATTTTTCCGCCGCTTTCAGACTTTCTTGACGGAAGGGAACTAAATCAGTTTTTTCTGCCCATTTAAACAGCCCATCTAACCAGAGAAAAACATCTGCCCAATCGTTATTTTTTGGTAACTCATACTTGACATTATTCACCCCTTCTGTATAGAGTTCATCGAGATTAAAACCGATTTTATACACGGGTTTTTTGTCAAAAACAATTAATAAAGGAACCGTACTTCCCCGCGCCCAACTGGACATTTCATAGATAGTAAAAGGGAAATTTTCCGGCAGTAGCATAATCCAAGCGGGGATAGAGGGAACCCCCTGCCAATCGTAACAACCAATCAAAGCGAGGTGCATTTTGGTGAAAATGCGGGTTTTGCTGATGCCACCTTTAGCTAAGATAAATTCTCTAGCTTTTTCTAAAGCAGGATCATTAGCGGGAATTCCCAATAGTCGCAGCCCCATGTAGGCTTCCACAGTGGTGCTAAGATCGCCACCATCACCATAAAATAACTCCCAAGCGCCGTTAGGACACTGTTGCTGACGCAGATGGGTGGCGGCTTTGTCTAGGGGGCGTTTTTTGTCAGTTTTCCAGATTTTGTGCAGTAAAATTGCTTCTGAGGTGATGGTGACATTAGATTCTAATTCTGCCCACCAGTAACCCTCAGAGTATTGGGTAGAAAGTAAATAATTTTGAGAAAGTTCGATCGCTTTCGCTGTTTTAGCGGCTATTTCGGTGATTTTGTCCTGAATCTGCATTTTTTTCCGTTCGACAACCTCTAGGGACCACGAGTGCAAATAATTCATAATTCCCTGAAGACAAAAGGGGTACGAAACTCGCACCCCACCAGATTGATCTTCATTTAACTTACTTTTTCTTTTTGCCTTTAGCGGGCGGATTATCCTTCGCTGCCGGTTCCGGGGCTTTTTCCTCCACTTGCGGGGCGGCTGCTACGGGTTCCAGGGCTTTTTGTCCCATTTGGGCGGCTACTTCGGCGGCGAAATCCGTTTCTTCTTTCTCGATCCCCTCACCTAGTACAAAGCGTTGGAAACGACGCACCTGAATATTTTCTCCCAAAGCGGCGATCGCTTGTTTGAGCAATTCGTCAATACTGATGTTCTGATCGCGGATAAAGGGTTGATCGAGCAGAGAAAGTTCTTTCAAACGTTTTTCAATGCGGCCGGCCACGATTTTTTCTTTGATATTATCGGGTTTATTGGCTAAATCGTCCCGTCCCATCTCAATTTCTTTTTCTTTGGCGGCGATTTCGGCGGGAATATCGGCCACTTTTACATATTCGACGTTAGGACAAGCGGCAATCTGCATCGCCACGTCATTAACCAATTTTTTGAACTCCTCGCGACGGGCAACAAAATCGGTTTCACAGTTCACTTCCACTAAAACACCGATGCGGCTGCCGGTGTGGATGTAACTGCCGATCATCCCTTCTGCCGCTACCCGACTAGCTTTTTTCTCGGCGGAAGTAATCCCTTTTTGACGCAACCATTCGATCGCTTTGGTTATATCCCCCGCGTTTTCCGTCAGCGCCCTCTTGCAATCCATCATGCCGGCGCCGGTCTTTTCCCTAAGTTCTTTAACCTGTTGTGCTGTAATTTCCGCCATAAAATTCCTAACCTACTGCTTATAATTGATCATGCCACGAGAGGGGCAGGTTTGACCGCTCGATAGGTCCGGAAAGTTTCCCCCCGAACCTAGCGGCGATCAATAGCTAATTTTCCCTAGTTATCGTCGTCTCCACTGGCAAATTCGGCGGCGTATTGGGAATAATCACCTTCTTCCTCGTACTCGGTTTCATTATCGTAGTCTTCCTCGTATTCTTCCACCGCTGCTTGACCACCGCGACGACCTTCGATGATCGCATCGCTAATTTTGCCTAAAATCAGTTTGACTGAGCGAATTGCGTCATCGTTGGCGGGAATCGGCACATCTACCAAGTCAGGATCGCAGTTAGTATCCAAGAGGGAGATGATGGGAATGCCCAATTTTTGACATTCTTGGATAGCGTTGTATTCCCGACGCTGATCCACTACGATGACTAAATCCGGCAGCCGGCGCATGGTTTTAATGCCACCGAGGTATTTTTCTAGTTTGCCTAATTCCCGACGCAGTACCGATGCTTCTTTTTTCGGTCGTTTATCGAGGGCGCCACTATTTTCTAATTCTTCTAATTCTTTGAGTCTTTCTACCCGGCCGCGAATGGTTTCCCAGTTGGTTAACATTCCCCCTAACCAGCGTTGGTTAACGAAGTGGCTACCGCTGCGTAAAGCTTCCTGTTTAATGATTGCTGCCGCTTGCCGCTTCGTACCGATGAATAAAAAGCGTTTACCGCGATCGGCTTCTCCTCGGACAAATTCGTAAGCTTCTTCGATTAATTGGGCAGTTTGCACCAAATCAATGATATGAACCCCATTCCGGGCAGTGTAGATGTACTGAGACATTTTCGGGTTCCAACGGCGCGTTTGATGGCCAAAGTGAACCCCAGACTCTAGCAATTCTGCAAGAGAGACAACGGGCATATTTTTCTCCTTTTCGGGTTTATCCTCCATCTAGGGCTGGATTTCTAGATTCCTAGAAACACCCGATCGCCTAGATGTGCGATTTTTGACAACTTTTCTAGTCTAACACGAAAGGGCGCAATTGCATACCCGTAAATATTGGGTACTGAGGGCTTCCTACTGCAATTCCTCAAGTTTTTTCAAAACCGCTTCTGCATGGGCTTTTACCTTGACATTTGACCAAATATAGGCAATATTTCCCCGGGGGTCGATCAGGAAAGTGGAGCGTCTAATCCCCATATATTCCTTGCCCATAAATTTTTTTAATCCCCAGACTTGATAAATTTCCGCCAGTTGATGCTCGGGATCGCTCAATAATTGAATAGTTAAATTGTATTTTTCAATAAAACGACAGTGGGACTTTTCTGAATCGGGACTAACTCCCAGAATTACCGCATTTAATTGCTGAAATTGCGGCGACAAAGCGGTAAAATCGATCGCTTCTGCGCTGCAGCCCGGAGTGTTATCTTTGGGATAAAAATATAAGACCAACCATTGACCGGCAAAATCTGCTAATTTACTAATTTCCCCCCTTTGGTTGGGGGTGGCAAATTCGGGGGCTTTTTGTCCAACTTCTAGGGTCATTTTTAGGAGTGTAAAGGCAAGAGTAAGAAAGGAGCGAGGGAGAGGGAAAGCAATAGCCAGACTTGATAGTTAAATCTGGGAAGTTCGGGGTTTTCTGACTCGACTAAAGCATCGATTCTCTCTAATAAACGATTATTTAAGGAATGATCATTGAGAGCGACACAGCAACTATCGGAGAAACTTATTTCCGCTACTTGATTAACTTTTTCTGCCACTAAAAGCAGCGATTCAGCTAATAGTAAATAATCCACTTGTCCAGAAGCGTACTTATCGGCGCGCAATTCCCGCAAGAAGACCAATTCTGACCATAAATTCTCGCTATTGGGCAGCCAAGAAGACATCGATCGCAACCAACCTAACCAGAAAAACCAGAAAGTGTCATGATATTCTTGGTGAGCTTGTTCGTGGGCTAAAACTGCTTGTAAATGTTCTTGATCTAAGAGATTTAATAATCCTTGCGTCACAATTAATTCCGACTTCCAGAAGCCAACTCTGGCGCTGTAGGGAAAATCCACTGCTAAAACTCTCGCCTTCTGAGCGGTGATTTTTTTGAGGGGATAACTGCTAAAATCCCGATGGGTTTGCCAAGTTTGATAGGAGAGTTTTATCAAACAAAATATAGCAAAAACTAGCCAAATTATAGCACTAAAGTAACTAATTAAACTGGAGTTATAACCCAACATTTGCCCGCGATAGCCCATACAAACCACCGATATAACTGTCATTAACAGCAGCAAAGGAGGAAAGAGAAAGAAAAATAGCGTTATCTGCCAACGACGCTGATAGCTGGGCAGAAACCAACGTAAAGCAATGGCGATAGTTAATGCTAGTAATAACATTGAACCGTGCATTAGCTTTCTCTCCGTTGTTGACGCAGGGTATCTAAACGAGATGCGATCGCTTTTAATTGTTCGACACTAGCAGTATCGAGACTATCGGCAAAAGAAGCCACCACATCCGCATTACCAATAGCCAAAAAACGATGTAATTGTTCGTAGGCTTTAATTGCCTGTGCTTGTTCCTTAGAAACCATCGGTTTCCAGTAGAAAATTCGACCCTGTTTATAACAACTTAACCAGCCTTTATTAGTTAAACGACGCAGTACCGTAGTCACAGAAGTATAGGCCAGATCTCGTTCTGGATCCGCTAAAATGCGATCGTGGACATCCTTAACGCTAACGGGTTCCAATTCCCAGACAATATTGAGAATTTCCGCTTCCAGGGGGCCCAGGGATAACTGTTTTGGTTGATAGGTCGGCAATTGAGCCATAGTCACACAGAAATGAAGATTACTTTCCTGATCATAGCGGCGGATATCGATCGCCTGATAAAATAGCAACGATCCTTTATATTGTCTTTATGTCCACCGAAACTAATTTAACCACAACTACGGGCGCTGATGCCATTGATGTGGCGATCGCTAATGGCATTGATTTTGATGGTTCCCCGATTCCCCAGGCAAAATTGGAACTTTATCACCGGGTAATGGGTTTGGAAGCAGGACGACAAAGAAGCGGGGTTTCTAACACGATGAGATCGCGAATTGTCCGCATCGGGGCCAAACATATCCCCCAAGAGGAGTTAAATCAGCTGTTGTTAGCCGCCGATTTTGCCCCTCTCAAGGAGAAAGAAATCGCTTTTTACCTATAATGTCGGCTTTTCATCTCTCGGTTTCACCTCGGAGATGAAAAGTTCCGCCAGCATAGAACAGCGAAGCACGACTAAGAATAACTCTAATCTATAGTTGCCAATTTAATTTTAGTATGCTAGAGTAGTTTGCGTGGTAGGTCGATAACGCAAAATGTTTGTTTTAGAGTACAAGCTTAGAGGAAAACCATCTCAATATCAAGCCATTGATGAGGCTATTCGGACAGTACAGTTTGTTCGGAATAAATGTCTTAGATA
>NZ_JAPZRB010000007.1:0-6894 GCF_027531105.1 Microcystis sp. LE18-22.4A | reverse complement strand
GCGGGTGTTGGTAAGCTTTCTCCCACTCACCTTCACGGTTCTGGCCATCTATGGCTCTGACGCTAGGGGAGATCGTTTCAAGCGTTGGACGACTCCCATCATAGGAATAGCGGCACTGTTCGTTACAGTGCGTATTGTCCTAATACTCGTGGCCTTCTCTATCAATCCCCGTATGTGTACGATTGTCGGCCCCAATCACCACCAGATTTGGGCTGACTACCT
The DNA here is from genome assembly GCF_027531105.1 of Microcystis sp. LE18-22.4A. Taxonomy (NCBI): domain Bacteria; kingdom Bacillati; phylum Cyanobacteriota; class Cyanophyceae; order Chroococcales; family Microcystaceae; genus Microcystis; species Microcystis sp. LE18-22.4A. The sequence goes on along the minus strand of NZ_JAPZRB010000007.1, from coordinate 6,672 downwards.
CGCGTCCTACGGCATACCAGCGATCGATATTGGCAACGCGCTTCTCTACGTCGCGATTCCCACTCTCGCCACTTTTTTGTTCCTGCGTCCGATTTGGGTGGCGATCGTTCTGTCCGCTATCGGACCGGGAACTCTAATCCCGCTCCGGATTCTGCTACCGCTTGAATGGGCTTCGGTGTGGTGTTGGGTCACTTCCCTGTTTCTATTTTTCGGCCTTGCCGAACCAATCATCGGGCAAGCGGGAGCGAAGCACTTTTTCAGGCCGATCGCTCTCCTGTTTCGGAAAAATTAGCTATCTTGCAAAAGTAACTCAAGATAATCTTTTTGTCGGTAACGAAGGGGGGCATCCCACTTTCATGACAAGCAATTATACTTAGGGCTAAAATCCTTATATGCCATAGCTTTCGGGAAGGTCAGAGACTTTAAACAGTCATCTAAATTCTGTGATTGGAACCAGAATCATATCTACAAAAGCTTTATCGCTCGCTTAAGTGTTTATACTTATTGCATAAATGGGATGCTCCCCTAGGGAGTAGGGAGAGACGTTTTTAATTAAAAGGAAAGCATCACTAATCAGTTTATTTTTGTCAATTATAGCTTCTAGTTTCTCCGATTGATAACGACCTGATTCGACTTCTAAAGAAGCGGCATCCAAAGCATTAAGATAAGCATCGTTTAAAGTGTCTGTTAATTCCTCATCACTTAAATAATATCCTGCCGCTTTTCGGCGTTTATTTTGGCGTTGAATTTCTCTAACACTATTGCGAATGGAGACATCCCAAGAACGAGTGGTTCGGTTTTCTGCCTGTTGTTTAATTAAATGAAGTAATAAGATAACAGCATAACCACGAATGGTGCTAATAATCCCATTTTTGCTCATATCTTCAAGGTCTTCTACAATCGCCAGTGAACCTTTAATATCACCTTTTAAGAGTAAAGCCTTTAATTCTAAAAGTTCTTCCATAATCCAATTTCTTCCCCAAATACCCCTTAATTATATCTTGCCACAAGTTTCTCTATCCCAAAGCTCATTTAAGGCCATCTTGAGCAAAAAATTAATCATTTTTTCATCTAGTTTGAGGTTTTCTGTGCTATGCTGTGGTTGTTTATCTAAAAATGGAGTTTTTAATTATGACTCAAAAATTAGCAAAACTGATTGATTTGCGGGGGGGGGGTAAGCATAGCTTATTAAAACTCTCAATTGCTTCCTCTGTCTTGGCGGTGAGTGCTTTGATAGTCACCCCTGTACAAGCAGCAAATTTGATTCAAAATGGCAGTTTTGAGACGGCTACCGTCAACCCTAACCCTGGTGATTTTATAAGACTTGATGCTGGTTCCACAGCAATTACAGGATGGACGGTCAGCCAAGGAACAATTGATTATATAGGAACTTATTGGCAAGCTTCTGAGGGTAGTAGAAATCTGGATCTATCTGGAGCGAATGCCGGTGGAATTCAGCAAACCTTTAACACAACTGTCGGTGAGACTTATCGGGTGACTTTTGATCTGGCGGGTAATACAGACTACAGTCCTACTATTAAAGAGATGAGAGTGAGTGCAGGAGGAAATTCTGCTGACTTTTCTTTCGACATAACAGGAAAAAGCCGTTCAAACATGGGATGGGTATCAAAATCTTGGGGTTTTACTGCCACTGGAACAACAACTACCCTTAGTTTTCTAAATTTAGTCGATACACCTTATGGTCCTGCGTTGGATAATGTCTCAGTGATAGCTCTTTCCTCTCCTCCTCCTTCTATTCCCGAACCTTCATCAGTGCTAGGATTATTGAGTTTAGGAGTATTAGGAATTGGTTCTGCTTTAAAACGTCAATCTTAATCTCTTTTTATCTTTTTAACCCATCTAAAGTAGGTGGGTTAAATTGAATATTCAGATAGGCTTAAAATCGGTGAATAATTTTGAATTTTGCGGCACATTTTTAATAATATGCTAGGATAGTATTGATGTTTTAGGAGGTAACAACCTATGCAGTTAGAAGATTATTTTGAATTTGTAGCAGTAGATAATATTCAATTAAAAGGACATCGTATTGGCATTGAGGACGTACTGAAATACTATCGACAAGGTTATAGTCCTCAAGAAATTCTCCAAGAATTACCAACTCTAAATTTAGAAAAAATTTATGCCACTTTGACCTATTATTATCACAATCAAGCACAAATCGATCTCTATCTTGTCAAGCTAGAAAGACAACGGGAACAACATTATCAACAGTGGCTAGAAACATCATCTCCTTTAATTGATCGTTTAAGAAAAGCAAAAATTAAAAAGGAGCAGGAGTATTTACAAAAAGCATGAAAATTCGGTTTTTGCTGGATGAAAATTTATCTCCTAAGCTAAAAATAGCGGTTCAACGTATCAATTCTACTATAGATATTTTGCGAGTTGGTGATGCGGATGCACCTCTTTTAGGGACACTTGATCCTAATTTATTGCAATATTTAGAATTATCCCAGAGACTGTTAATCACTGACAATAGAAGTACCATGCCCAATCATTTAAAAGATCATTGGAACACGGGAGGTCACACTTGGGGAATTATTTGGTTACGCCCTAGCGGTACAATTAGTCAATGGGCTGAATCAATGATTTTAATCTGGGAATTAACAGAAGCTGAAGAATGGATTGATCGCTTAGATTGGATTCCTTTATGAGGAACTAAGGTGATTTTTCAAACACATTTAATCATTTATTTCGGGGCTTTTTCTGGGTTTCTTAGGGTCTTTTTCTGGGGTATTAGCGGCGGGATTTGGGGCTATTGTCGCAATTTGGGCGGCCATTCTTGTCATTGCTTGACCTTGGGCGAATTCCTGCTGTAGTTGTTCGCTAGAAGAAACCAAACGACTTAAACCCTGAATTAAGCGGATAATTTCCTGTCGCAGTTGCGGATTACCGGTAATTTCATCCACATCCGAGGTGATTTTCTGAAGATTGGCAAAAGCGGCGCGAGAGGAGTCGAGAAGTTGCTGTAGGGTGACAACAGTGGCAGGATCGGAGAGATAGGCGGTAAAGTTGCCCAAATTTTCACTTAATTTAACAGCATTTGCCGAAATAGTGTTTAAATTCTCGATGATTTGGCTTTTCTGCACTTGCGTCAGGATGGGATCCAAAGCAGCGAGAGTAGTTTGTAGGCGATCGCTAGTAGTTTTGATACTATCGAGAGTAGCAATTAAACGATTTTGATTAGCTGCCAAAAAAACCCGCAGTTCTTCGGTGGTTTGGCCCACCAAAAGCAGCGTTTTTCGGGCCTCTACTAGGGTAGCGTCTAAATTTCTCAGGCCGCCACTTCCCTGTAAACTTCTCAGTAAAGTAGTCGCTTCCTGACTCAATCCCCCGACACCGGAAAGATCACTAGAAAGGCGATCGAGGGAACCGGATACTTGGGGTAAGGATTCTAGAGATCTCATCCCCGAATTAACTTTACCCAGAGTACCGCTGCGACGTACCTCACTTAAAGCGGTGGTTGCCTCACCACTAAAGCGATCGAGTCCTCCCAAGGCATTGGCAGCGCGTTGGGTGAAGGAACGAAATCCAGCCACCATATCGGGATCGCTAACTAGATTAGAAATTCTCAGTAAAGATCTGATCAGGGTATTGACATTTAGCGCCGATTGCCCTTGTAAACGGGAACCGTTACAGATAATCATCTCCCCATTGCAGTTAGGACTCAAAGGGGGTTCTTTGACACCACCGACGGGTAAAGCTTGCAGGGGAGTAATATCGATCGTGGTTTCACCCACTAAACCGGATTGAATGGCTTCGATGAGGGAATTACTGGGAATTAGGCGATCTGCTGGCGAAATCTCCACTTCTACGGCGACTCCCTCCGGTTCTGGGGTAATTGCCGTCACTTGCCCGATTCTCACTCCCCGATAACCGACGCGGGTTCCCACCATCATGCCACCCACATTAGGAAAAAGGAAGCTGGCGCGATAACTGCGTCCCCCGAAGCTAAAATTACTTAACCAAGCGACAAACCAGATTAATATTCCCCCCGATGTCAGTAACATTAAACCGATACCACTTTGCCGCAGAGTTGGGGAAATCCCCCGTTGTGAACCGCCAGCTTCCATAAATAATTACTCCTCATCTCTACACAGTATCTTACAGGAGAAATCGGGGGATTTCAGCGATCAGCTTCTGAAGGCAAGAGTCAAGGAGTCAGTATTCTCCGAGTCAGTATTCAGTATTCAGGAGTCGGGAGTGAGGATTCAGGAGTCAGTATTCAGGAGTCAGGAGTCAGGATTCAGGAGTCAGGATTCAGGAGTTGGGAGTGAGGATTCAGTATTCAGGATTCAGTATTCAGTATTCAGGAGATTATTTTTATTTATTCTCCCCACTTCCCCCCGCAACGCGCACGCAGTGACCACCCCACACCCCACACCCCACACCCCACACCCCACTTCCCTCAATTGACTGATCACTGAATTGGTCCGTCGATACTGCCGGTAAAAAATTGCTTGAGTACGGGGATTTCGGAGTGATAAGCCTCTTGAGTCGGTCCAACCCATTGAAATTGACCTTTATAGAGAAAAACGATGCGATCGGTGGTATTTTCGATGGTGCTATGGACGTGGGTGACAATGAGATGGGCCCCACAGGCTTTTTTTACCTTGAGAAGTTCCATAATTACCGTCTGGATGCGGGTAGAAGCGACGGGATCCAGTCCAGCAGTGGGTTCATCGTAAAGGAGAATGTTCGGTCGATCGGCGGCGATCGAGGGATCGCTGATAATTGCTCTGGCTAAACTGACGCGTTTTCGCATCCCTCCGGATATTTCAGAGGGATAGAGGTCGTAGGAACCGGACATTCCCACTAAATCCAGTTTTTCTTCCACTAAATCGCGGATTTCGGCTCGTTTTAGCTTTGAGTTGCGATAGAGAGCAAAACCGACATTTTCCCCGACGGTGAGGGAGTCAAAAAGGGCCGATTGTTGGAAAACTAGACCAACACCGAGGGGATCTTCCCCCTGTTCTACGGTTCTCTGCCGTTTTGTGCCGTAGATGTACACTTCTCCTCGATCGGGGGCAAGTAATCCGGCGACTAAGCGCAAAATCGTCGATTTTCCCGTCCCGGATGGACCGATCACGCCGATCGCTTCCCCTTCGTACACTTTCAGATCGACGTTATTTAAGATTACTTTCTTGCCGAAAGCTTTGGTTACTCCCCTTAATTCGACGATCGGTTCGCGCATCACCATCTAGAATATCTTTACAAAAATGCCCTTTTATTGTAGGGCAACGACCCGATCTTTCCTTTTTTTCTTTTCTGGTTTCATGGTTCGCGATTCTATCTGTATTTCGGGAATCTCTCGCAATTCTTCAGCATCTAACCGATATTGTTCGCAGACAAGACTCAGACGAATACCAGAACAACTAACGGGATTAACTGAATGGGTGAGATCTCCTTGAAAGAGGATCAAGGTGTTAGTACAAGGACGAATCTGGGCCACGGAACGATTGCCTGTTGCTAGTACCAGTTCCCCCCCTTGAATATCTTTAGGAACCTGCACATAAAGGACGCTAACTAGGAGCGGGGGATCGATAGTTTTACAATAGGAGCGCAGGGAGCGATCGATATGGGGATCGACGCGTGAACCGGTTTGTAGGAGTAAGGGATTAAGATAAAAAGCGTTGCAGTCAGCTTGTAAACTGCGATCGAGATAGGGTTTAAAATAGGGAAACATTCGTGCGACTTCGCTGATTTGTGTGCGTCGAAAAGCGATAGAAAAGCCTTTGGTTTTAACGAAATCTCGATTTAAATTGTTAACTGTGAAGTGGGGACAAGCGAGAATCTGTCCTTGTAGTTCGCTCAGATAACTGGGAGTAAAAGCGTCGGGATATTGGGAATAGTAAGGCACGGATAGAATCGCAACGGGATGGCAATCTTTAGGATACATTTTTAGTCAAACACAAAATCAGAGTTTTTGCCGCTCCCGAATATAGGTTTATTGAGAATCAGCTTTTGTGACTTATAGTCCGTAGATTAATAGTCATCATAGAAGGAAAATGGACTGTGGAGAATTTCAATATCTTCTTTGGTAGTTTATATATGGCAGGAAAGCTAGTCACTGCTGTTGCTGTGACTGTAAGAAAATTGCTTAAGAAACGTAATCTGAGTCAAGAAGCTTTAGGGTATAGGGCTAATCTTGACAGAACCTACATATCTGGAGTTGAAAGGGGAGTAAGAAACATTACTTTGGACTCCTTAGAACAAATTATTTCAGCTCTGGACATGGATATTGTTACTTTTGTCAATACTGTTGCGGAAGAAATTAATGAGTTATATCATAAATAAACATTCTGATACCAGCTTTTTCTCAAAACAAGGTCAGAAAATAACTATCGATAAAGTCATATTTGAGCATTCATTAGTTGAATGTCATTCTGTTGTTAAAAAAATCGTCCAAGATATACCAGTAGATATATTTAGAATTCTAGGTATGAGGAATCTTTCCGCATTTATTGGTGAGCTATTTGCCATAGAATTTGCCAATAAATCCCAGGGATTATTTAGGGTTTGCTGAAAAAGTTTTTCCTAGGGGCAGGGTGTAGGGTGTGGGGTGTGGGGTGTGGGGTTTTACCGATTTTGAGGGGGTCAATTACCTAATTTTCAGGGAAAAAGTCCCTGAATTTACCCCTGATCACTCCCATA
>NZ_JAPZRB010000204.1:0-2728 GCF_027531105.1 Microcystis sp. LE18-22.4A | reverse complement strand
AGATAATCGGCAAAATGACTAACCCTACTATCTTAGAAGAGCTACTAAAATTAGCAGCTACCGCTAATTCTCTCGCAGAATTTAAGCAGTCTTTGGCAAGAATCCAATAATCTTATCCTAATATCTAGAAAACGGGTTTCTCAAAGGAACCCGTTTTCTGTAAATTTTTGTTATATCCCCCTTGAAAAATTGGCGCTTGTTGGGCTAAAATTATTAGCAATAAACTTTTGCTGTTACTGTCATGACTTCTACCCTGTTGCCGATTCTTCCTGCTGTTGACGATGTTTTGTTCGATTTCGCTCAATCTGATGGTTTTTGGGCGAATTTAGAAACTGCTTTTGGCACAAGTTATGATGTGGTTAAGGCGACGGAATTACAACAGCAGTGGCGAAGCCGAAATTTCAGTCAACTTCCCCCAATTGAGGTACTTAGTGATGAGGTTTTAGGAACGGCGAATGGTGCATATTCCAGCAGCACCAATAAGATTTATCTATCAGCATCTTTTTTGAATACGGCCTCGTCAGCAGCGATAGTTAATGTAATTTTAGAAGAGATTGGGCATTATGTGGATGCTCAAATTAATCAGGTGGATAGCGCCGGAGATGAGGGGGCAATTTTTGCGGAGTTGGTGCAAGGTAATAGTCTGGATGTGGCAACCTTAGACGCTTTACGAGCAGAGAATGACCAGACAACAATTATAGTAAATGGGGAAATTATTCAAGTAGAACAGGCAGATTTTACAGGAACGCCAGGGAATGATAATATTACGGGTACATCTGGAAATGATCGTCTCTACGGGTTAGATGGAAATGATACTTTAAATGGCAATGATGGACAGGATCGCCTAGAAGGTGGAGATGGCGATGATGTGTTGTTGGGAGGAGCAGGAAGTGATGGAGGTTGGACTGGAAGCTTTGACGGCGGAATTTACGGGGGTAATGGTAATGATAGCTTAGACGGTGGTTCGGGAGATGATTATCTTGATCCAGGTGACGGAAATGACACCATCAACGGTGGTTCAGGTATTGATACCCTGCTATTAAACTATGGTAGTCAAACGACACCCGTGACTGTCACTTATACAAGTATCACCAACGGCACATCTTCAGTCGGTGATACCTTCCAATCTATTGAAATCGTTAATCTTACCACTGGTAGTGGCAATGATGTCCTTAACCTCAGTGCTCTCAGTAATGGCAGTAGAATTGATAGCGGTAGTGGCAATGATTCTATCATCTCTGGACTTGGTAATGATCGTCTCTACGGGTTAGATGACAATGATACTTTAAATGGTAACGATGGACAGGATCGCCTAGAAGGTGGAGATGGCGATGATGTGTTGTTGGGAGGAGCAGGAAGTGATGGAGGTTGGACTGGAAGCTTTGACGGCGGAATTTACGGGGGTAATGGTAATGACACCCTACAAGGAACCAATAACGGTACAGGAGAATCTGATTATCTACAAGGAGGAACGGGAAACGATCGCTTTATCCTTGCAGATACGACAAATACCTTCTATGATGACGGTAATAGCACCCTTCCGGGTAATAACGACTACGCGACAATTGCCGACTTTAACACCACTGATGATATTATTCAACTACGAGGTTCAAGTAGTAACTATCTGTTATCGGTTGATGGTTCTAATACTAAACTATACATCAACAAACCAGGCAGCGAACCAGATGAACTCATTGCGGTTATCAATAATCAAACAGCATTAAGTCTAACTGCTAGTTATTTTAGCTATGTTTCTAGTCCTACTCTTCCCAGTATTACTCTTGCAGTTTCTCCTAGTAGTGTCACCGAAGATGGGACAACTAATCTGGTTTATACCTTCACTCGTAGCGGAGTAACCACTGATGCTTTAACTGTTAACTATACAGTTGGGGGGACAGCTACTAATGGAACCGATTACACTTCTATTCCCACCAGCGTCACCTTTGCTGCTGGTTCATCCACTGCTACCGTAACCGTTGACCCCACTGCTGACACCACAGTAGAAAGTGATGAAACTGTCATTTTAACCCTTGCTGCGGGGACAGGTTATACAGTTGGGACAACTACCGCAGTTACCGGGACGATTACCAATGATGATACCAATGTCACCCTAGCAGTTGCTCCCAGTAGTGTCACCGAAGATGGGACAACAAATCTGGTTTATACCTTCACTCGTAGTGGAGTAACCACTGATGCTTTAACTGTTAACTATACAGTTGGGGGGACAGCTACTAATGGAACCGATTACACTTCTATTCCCACCAGCGTCACCTTTGCTGCTGGTTCATCCACTACTACCGTAATCGTTGACCCCACTCCTGACACAACTGCTGAAAGTAATGAAACCGTCATTTTAACCCTCGCTTCTGGGACAGGTTATACCGTAGGTACTCCTAACGCAGCCACGGGAACAATTACCAATGATGATTTCCCTAGTATTACTCTTGCTGTCTCTCCTAGTAGTGTTACCGAAGATGGGACAACCAACTTACTCTATACCTTCACTCGTAGTGGAGTAACAACAAATCTTTTGACAGTTACCGAGAGTACTGTTTTGACAGCTACCATTGGAACCGATTACACATACCTGGCCAGCACGGTCACCTTTGCTGCTGGTTCATCCACTACTACCGTAACCGTTGACCCCACTGCTGATACCACAGTAGAAAGTGATGAAACTGTTGCTTTAACTCTTACTTCGGGGACAGGTTATACCGTAGGTACTCCC
>NZ_JAPZRB010000439.1:0-3286 GCF_027531105.1 Microcystis sp. LE18-22.4A | reverse complement strand
TAATACTAGACCAAACCAAAAGAAGTCAAGCGGTATCCTTAACAAGGGAACAGTCAAACTAGGAGCCGTGTGAGGCGAAAGTCTCACGCACGGTTCTGAATGGGAGGGGAGGTCGGTGACGACCTTCTCGACCCCTAATGGGGGGGAATGTGTATTGTTTTGCTATCTCCTTTTGGGGTTGGGTTGGGTTGTTGCTTGACCTGGCTGCGAGAGGGGCGAGATCATTTTAATCCGACATTCCGCACATCTTCATATACCTATGTATATTTTTACATTCCCCAAGATGTTTTGAGGAAAAACCTTGATTGTAGAAACTACTATTGAGAGCATTTTCAACAATTGATTTTTTCTGAGAAAAAAAATTACAATTCTTCACCTTGATAAAAATCAATCATTGTAGCTATAGTCCTTACTGGCAATGAGTTTCAAGCAATATATTAGTAAAAATTATCAATTGAATGTTAAGAAGTGCGGAAAGTGGGTTTTTAATTCATCTAATTTAGCGGAGTAGCATTAACATGATTTTGTCTTGGGCGAGAAAGTTATTAAATATTGCACTTGCTGGAGGAGCTACTGTAGCGACTTTAGGAGGGATGGCAAAAGCTAGTGCTGCCGACTTTTCAACTGTTCTGGAATGGTCATGGACATCGAGTACGACCCTGCCAGATTACCTAAACGTCATGAATACCCCCTCGGCAATCGACCTCACTGGAGACGGTATTCCCGAGGTAGTCTTCGGCGCGACTAACTCTATAGGCGGTGGGGGTGTTGAGAGCGGCGTACTCCGTGCGCTGAGGGGCAACAATGGCAGCGAATTATTCACCGTAACTGACCCAACGCTCCGCATCAACACCGCTTCCTCCATCGCCACCGGAGACATTGATGGGGACGGATTTCCCGAAATCATCGCTAACGATGCCTCGGGGACGCAGCTGCTCGCCTTCGAGTCTAACGGCAGCTTCAAGTGGCGGAGTCCAGTGCTACAGGCGGTGAACTGGGGGGCACCGGCAATCGCCGACCTTGATGAAAACGGAGTGCCAGAAATCATCATTGGTCGGCAGGTGTTAGACAACAATGGAAGCATCCTTTGGACAGGCACAGGAGGAAGCGGCTCACAAGGCATAGGACCTCTGTCGTTGGTCTCCGATGTCGATCTTGATGGAAGCCCCGATATCGTAGCTGGCAACACTATCTACAGTGCCACCGGCGCGATCAAACACCAGAACGCGGCGCTTCCCGACGGACTTAACGCCGTTGCTAACTTTGATGCCGATCCCGAAGCCGAAATCGTCCTAGTCAACGGCGGTCTGGTTTGGCTGCTGGAGCCTGACCTGTCAGTAATATGGGGTGGAGTTTCTCTTCCCGGAGGCGGAGTCGGAGGACCGCCAACCATTGCCGACTTCGACAACGATGGCGCTCCAGAGATTGGGGTTGCCGGTGCCACGCGCTATGCGGTATTTGAAACGGATGGCACACTCAAATGGCAAACAGTCACTCAGGATAGCAGTTCCAATCGCACTGGCTCCTCAGTGTTCGACTTCGAGGGTGACGGGGCGGCCGAAGTGATTTACGGCGATGAACTCAAACTCCGAGTTTATCGCGGTTCTGACGGCTTTACCTTGTTTGAGACACCCAAGAGTTCTTGTACTTGGTACGAGTACCCATTCGTTGCCGATGTCGATGGTGACAACTCGGCGGAGATTGTCGCCGTCGCTAACAATAACTGTGGCTTCGGTCCACAGCGGGGTATCTTCGTTTACGGCTCTGCTAACGACGACTGGATCGAAACTCGTCGCATTTGGAACCAGCATACCTATCACATCACCAATGTGCTGCCTGACGGAACCATACCAACTGAAGAAACTCCTACTAATTGGCTCGCTACCAATCCCCATCTCAATAACTTCCGCCTTAATCAGTATGGTCCAGGTGAAGGACCTATATCAGTCCCCGAACCCGCCTCCATCCTAAGCATACTAGGCCTCGGCACACTCGGCGCAGCCTCAACCCTCAAGCGCAAATTGAAATCCTCTAAATCCTCAGAAAAAGAAACCACAAAAGTCTCCTAAAACCATCAATAAAATCCGATAATTCCCCTTCATTAATTGGAGGGGTTTTTATCAGTTGTCATACTAAATCCGTTGAGTAACGCACAGAAAACGGGTTTCTCCGAGAAACCCGTTTTCTACTCATGTGTTCTGCGAGCGAGATTTGCCCATAATTCAGCAGATATACTACCATTAATGCTTGGGAATAGTTTTTCCTAGCTTAGGGGGATTGAAAGTTTAATTTTCCCTCTGTTATTCAAATAGAATTATGAAACCCTCTTGCTGAAAATGATTGTCGTGAGTTAACACTTGACTGATTTTTAAGCGCTGCATGACCGTCATTGAAATACAATCTGTCAGGCTATATTCTTTGTCTGGACGGCGGCGGTATAACTCGAATCCTTGCAGGAATGATTCTCGGTTTTGCGGAATGACTTGAAGGCGGGGATTCTGGAGCAGATCATCGATAAATTCGACAGTACGCCGCTTCCGATTTGCTCCCCGGACTGACATAAAATTCAGTAGCTCTACCAAAACTTCATCCGTCGTCACAAGTTTAACATTTTTGAGACTGGACGTAACTTCTCTGGCTCGTTGATGCCAATTATCTTGGGGATTGATTAAAGCAACCCAGTAGAAAGTGTCGGCAAAAATTTGTTTCATTGCCTTTTCTTGGGACTCCCATAAAGATAATGGTCATGCTCTTCTGCACCGTCAGATGGAAGCGGCTCAAGTTCTTCTTCAGGGAAGTTCAGATTCAACCTATCAACTATCTTTAAAATTGATTCTCCAGTCTCCTCTTGAGATATATCAGAAGCCATCAGATGAGTTTCCAGGGCATCTTTCAGTCGATTTAAAACGCCTTCTAGAGAGCTATCCTGGTAATCAATTGCTGCTAATTCAGGAGATTTGAGTGAATATCCGTCGGGATTCTTGGAGATGACAATGCTGATTTGATTGACCATAATCCTTCCTATCTCAGGCTAATCAAGAATTGGGACTTCTTTAGTCTAGCAAAATAAGCAGGACATTTAAGGTTCTTCAGGATTTGGAAATGATTGTTCATCGGGAATTTTAATTGTCTGTTTTTGAGATTGGGACTGAAAGTTTAATTTTCCCTGAATCTTTCTAACAGTTCTGAGCGAGATAAATTGGCCAGAGAAAGAAGTAACCCGGTGCGTTCCGAGATGGGAAGTTGGGCAATCTGTCCCACCAGACCAGATAATTCTGCATCTAGG
>NZ_JAPZRB010000538.1:0-5895 GCF_027531105.1 Microcystis sp. LE18-22.4A | reverse complement strand
TAGACCTCTTGCATAAATCCGAAAACAAACGATAGAAACAATAATGGGAGGGACTTTCAGTTAATTATTTATTAGTAGTTGATAATCTTCAAAAATGTTGCTGTACAAGGATCGACTTAAGACTTTTGCAAGAGGTCTATTAAACCCAGGTCTATTTGGCACGCCCAGTTGTAATACTGGATCACGGGTTTCAGGGTTGTCATTTCAGAAAGGTTTAATGGCTAGGGCGATCGCTTTGATGCTGAGTGATTCAATCACAAAGATGGCGATCGCTTTCATTCACGTTGGGATTCGTTTTCAAATAATCATGTACCCAATTGCAACCGTACATCAAGGGATTAAGCGTAAGAACCTGCTCCTTATTCCACAAAATGACAGTTTTGTCTTCATTGGCTGAGGCAATGGTTTGACCATCGGGACTGAAGGCGATGCCCCAAAAGCGATCGCTATAGCCATTCAGAGTCGTCAACAAAGTACCATCCGGTTTCCAAAGCTTGATCGTCTTGTCCCAGCTTGCTGAGGCAATGGTCTGACCATCGGGACTGAAAGCGACTGAATAAACGACAGCACTATGACCTTTGAGAGTCGTCAATAAAGTGCCATCCGGTTTCCAAAGCTCGATCGTGTTATCTGCACTTGCCGAGGCAATCGTCTGACCATCAGGACTAAATGCTACTGAGTAAATCTGAGCAGTATGTCCTGTCAGTGTCCTCAGTAAAACAGGTATCTGCGCTGGCTTCACTCTCCAGAGTTTAACGGTATTGTCTGCGCTTGCGGAAGCTAGGGTTTTGCTGTCAGGGCTGAATGCCACACCAAAAATTGCCCCTTGATGTCCTCTCAGGGTAGCGAGGAGTTGAGGCGTTTTTTGCCCTACATTCCAGAGCTTAACGGTATTATCCCAGGCTGCGGAGGCAACTGTCTGACCGTCGGGACTAAAGGCAACTCCCCAAACCACTGCTTGATGTCCTCTCAGGGTGGCCAGGAGTTGAGGCTTTCTTGGCCCTAAGTTCCAGAGTTTGACGGTATTATCTGCACTTACCGATGCCAACCTTTGACCATCGGGACTGAAGGCGACTCCATAAACTTGAGCGGTATGTCCGACCAAGGACGCAATCAAAGTACCGTCTCGCTTCCAAAGCCTAATCTTTTTGTCATCACTAGCTGAAGCAATGGTCTTACCATCGGGGCTGAAGGCCACTCCAATTACGACCGCAGTATGTCCTGCCAACCTTGTCATCAAGGGGCTTTTCAGCTGCCAAAGCTTGACCGTTTTGTCACCACTGGCCGAGGCAAGGTTTTCCCCATCGGAACTGAAGGCTACTCCCCAAACGCGATCGCTATGTCCGTTGAGAGTCGTGATCGGAGTGCCGTCTCGTTTCCAGAGCTTAACAGTCTTGTCCCAACTGCCTGATGCGAGAGTCTGACTGTCAGGGCTGAAGGCCACTCCATAAACCACTTCACTATGTCCTGTGAGGGTTGTCAGTAGAGTCGGCATTTTCCCCGTTTCTAGTTTCCAGAGTTTGATCGTTTTGTCCCAACTGGCTGAAGCTAGGAGCTGCCCATCGGGACTGAACGCTACTCCATTCACAATATCAGTGTGACCTTTGAGAGTCGTAATTAAAGTGCCATCTCGCTTCCAAAGTTTTACTGTCTTATCGTCACTGGCTGAAGCCAGCATTTGACCATCAGGGCTGAACGCTACACCGTTCACAACATCAGAGTGACCCGCGAGAGTCGTAATCAAAGTGCCATCCCGCTTCCAGAGTTTAACCATCTTATCGTCACTGGCTGAAGCCAGCATTTGACCATCGGGACTAAACGCCACTCCTCTCACATCATGATGATGTCCAACAAGGGTCGTTATTAGAATAGGTATCTTGCCTGCTTCTATCCTCCAAAGTTTGATGGTTTTATCTTTGCTAGCGGACGCGATTGTCTGACCATCGGGACTGAACACAGCTTGCCAAATTTTATCGCTGTGTCCGTTGAGGGTGGCGATTATAGTACCATCTTGCTTCCAGAGCTTGATAGTTTTATCGCCAGCAGCCGAGGCGATCGTGTTACCATCTGGGCTGAAGGCGACGCTTTTAACTTCATCACCATGGACTAACAAACGATTGTATTCAAGAACGCCATAAACTGCCTGCCGTAAGACGGAATCTACCTGAGTTTTAGTCTCAGCGTCTGTTCCTCCTGTCCTGGATAATTTTTGCCAGGCCCGAATGGCCTCAATCAACGCATCTAACTTATTATTGGAGACAAAAAGTGCTTCTGAGGACGCAGTGATGGCTTGGATCTCGCTACGCGCTGAATTCTGCCATTGCCCCCAAGCGACTCCTGCTAAGATTAAGGCCCCTAGCAAGCCACCTGTGAGTCCTGAGATCGTTAACTTTCGCCTGCGCTTTTGGGATTTCAGGTCGCGATCGCGCAGTGCCACACTTTGCTCAATCAATTCGCAATCGCTCGAACTCAGTTCATCAGCTCGATTCAGATACCAATATTCTGCATCGGTCAGAGGTTTACCCCGCAACAATGCCCCTTCATCCTGATGGCTGCGCTCCCACTGGTAGCGGTTTGCCCGCAGTTGCTCTTGCCAGAGGCGAAACTCTCGATCGAGCTGCATCCAATTCCTGAGTCGTTTCCAGCCCCCAATTAATGCCTCGTGAACAATTTCTACGGTTTCTTCTCCTGTAGAATCGTTGCGGTTGGTCACCACTAAGCGAGAGGAGGCTAAACGCGCCACCAAGTCCCAGTTTTCCGGCTGCACGTCTTCCTGTGTAGCAGTACGCCGGCTATCGTCTGTCCCGGCACCGGGCTGCACTAATTGGATAAATACCCGTTGCGATCGCTGTCGATCCTCTTCGTTCAGTTGAGCGTATACGAATTCTGCGTGATTGGCCAGTGCTGCTTCTACGCCGCCAATCTGGTCATAAGCCTGATTGGTTAGCCATCCATCTCGCTGGTTTGACCACAATTGCGTGAGGGCAAATTCCAACAAGGGCAAACGCCCTGGCTGCTCATTCATGGCATGGATCAGCTTCTGGATTAATCCATCCTCTAATTTCACTTGCATTTGGGCGGCGGGCTTGGCGATCGCGGCTGGCAATTCTTCCCGGTTCATCGGCCCCAAAACCTGAATGGCACCTTGCAAGGCATCACTCAAGGGGCGGTAAGCCAGGGCATAGCCGCAAAAGTCTGCTCGTAGGGTCAGAATCAGGGTGAACCCTGGAGCAAATTTCACGGCATTTAGTACAGTATCCAAAAAAGTCTGTCGCTCTGACTCTGGACAAAGGGTATAGAGTTCTTCAAATTGATCGGCGATCAAAATCAGGCGCATCCCTGAATTCTGCTGTTTAACCCACTCGATGAGGTGGGATAATCCCTGGTCGTCTTGCCGCAAGAGCCGCTCTAGTTCTACTGCGTTAGCGAAACTGTCGCTTTGACCTTCTGGGAGAGCATCGCCACACCCCTGTTGGGGCTGATGTAGAGAGACAAATTTAGCGATCGCAGGACACTGCGCCAACCCAGTTGCTAAGGCTTCAAACGGATTATTCCCTGGGCGAAACGAAACAATCTGTACAGACGGCGAGCCTTGTTCTTTCATGCCGCTACTGCCTAATTCCTGACGCAAGCGCGGCACTAATCCCGCAAAGACGACGGATGATTTGCCACTGCCAGAAGCACCAATCACCGCCACCAATGGCTTTTGTTTGACCGCCGCCAGCAGTGCCTGAGTTACCTGCTCCCGCCCAAAGAAGAACCGAGCATCTTCCTCCCGAAAGGCAAATAGACCGCGATAGGGACAGGTTGGCGTTCCTCCAAGCTGAATCCAAGTGGGAGGTTCAACGGCTAGATTTTGGCAAATCACGGGCAACCAAGACGCTGCTGGAAAATCATCTTCTAATCCTTGGAGCTTTCGACGCGCTTGCTGAACGGCAAGATAGAGCGGCAATTGCTCGATCGCAAATGCTGTCAGAAACTGCTGAAAGAACTCTTGTGCCACCCGATTGGGAATCGGTTCGCGCATGACAATCACTGTGGGAATGTGTAGTTTCTCCAGTGCTTGTGCCAAGCCTAATCCATCACAAGAATTAAAAATAGCCAGCGTTAAACCCTTCTCGATCGCGGTTTTCAGCGCCTCTTCTAACTGTGATATCGTCAAACTATTGTGGGTTGAATTCTCATTAATATATATTCGACCCGTTTGTCCCTGGGTTTGACTGTGACCGGCAAAAAACAGGATGTCCCACCCTTCAGGCTGCCATAATTGAGTATTGAACTCCTGGCGTGAGGGGTTGGCCAGGAACTTAACTGACCCATCCTGCAACCGCTGAAGTAAGCGGGTTTCTGTGGCTAAATCAATGCCGGAGCTATTGCCTAAGACTGCTAAAATCCTGACTTTCTGCTCAGTTTTTGCTGACTTCAGAACATTTCGATAGTGGTACTCTGGTTGACTCAACGCCATTTCCGCTTGGGGATAATCCTCAAAGAAATGCCAGCGATGCCAAGGAAGAGAGCGCAATTCCAGATCGTTGGTTTCAATCATGACTCGGATGGGAGCGGATGAGTCGAGTCGCGATCGCAGTTGCAGTTCAATGGGGAGAAAACCCTCTGATTTCAGCCAAGTATTGATGCTTGCCTGTAGCTGCTGGCACAACTCATCAAAACTGACCTGAGAAATATTGGTAATGCCTGCTTCACTGATTTCTAGTTCACCAACTTCTACGAGAGAAGCTGAAGATAGATGTCCTGGTTGGGATATTATGGGATGGCGTTGTCCGCCCGTAATGCGTTCAGTTTCGCTGCGCCCAAGGCGATCGCATAGTCCCCGATAAACAAGCTGCCAATTCCGATACAGTTCCACTAAAGCGGGTGCGGCGGGCAACGTGCCGATAAATTGCTCTGGCCGCGGATTGCCATCCGTCCATAATTGAACGGTAACTCGCGGAAATCCTTGATACAAATTCCCACTGCCTAGATTAATAATCACTGACTTGTTCATTTCAGACGCACCCGTATTTGACAGTGAAACTTTCACCGTTAATGCTACAATCTTTTACCTTATCTTTACAGAAACGCTACTGCGTTAATTTTTTGACCGAATTTAGGCTCTCCCGACTTCTTGGTGTAAACTGTATATTAGAATACGAATCCTCTGATTTACAAACGTTTAACGTGATTATCAGCTAAAAAGTGGTCAAAAAATGTTAATTAGATTCTTTATCGTCAAAGAGGTGCGTTAAACTTTGTTAACGCACGCTAGAAGAGCTAAATATTAGCGTGCTGCTTCGCAGTGTCTCAGCTTCGCGCGTCTCCGACGGCGGCATCGCACAGTTGCGCTTGTTATCGCTGCTGGGTCATTGCGATTACAACTTCCACAGTCAGGTCAGAGATATTGCCAAGGGTAGGGAGTATGTCGGTGACCGCATAGACCAGTGGCAGCTCTTGGTTCTCCCAAACCCAGATTTGCTGTCGCTGAATATCGATCAGCCAGGCGAGCTGAGTTCCGTTGCTCAAGCAGTGCAGAATTTTATTTTGTAGTTCTAATGTACTTTGGTCGGGGGAGCGAATTTCAATTAACCAGTCCGGTGGACCTGGCAGCGGTCCATCGACCTCTGAGAGGCGATCGCTTTTAACAACGGCAATGTCAGGCACGGGAGACAGCGGCGGCACGATGCAACGGAGTTCTTGGATTGCCTCGTATGCTTTGGTTTGGTTGTTGATCGAGTTAACAAGATTGCGCTGGAGGCGGGATTGACATCCTCACCGCCGTAAACGGACGGTGATTCCCAAACCTCACGATTTAGGTTTCTGCTTCTTTCCCTTGCGGGGTTCCGCACCTGCCTTAACAGATTTACTCTGTTCTGGTCTTATGGTCGCTCTACAGACTGACAC
>NZ_JAPZRB010000171.1:0-16865 GCF_027531105.1 Microcystis sp. LE18-22.4A | reverse complement strand
ATGGAGAGCTTTGTTGTCAACTAATCTTACACAGCCCAATGTGCGCCGCAATAGCGACTCTTGTTCGGGTGTGGGGTAAAATCGAAACGAATAGGCTTTTTCCATGTCTCACATTTTAGCATATATTTCGTAAATGTGCTAATATTTAACAGCAAAGCCGCCGTAAAACGGCGGGGTTTCAGACCCAAATTTTCGATGATGAATGGCAATTGTTCTCCCCGTTCCAACCCGACGAATAATGCAGATGCTGCGTCCTCTGATGGCGGGCAGCGTTTTTATGGTAAGTATCGAGGAATCGTGCTAGATAATGAAGATCCGTTAGGATTAGGACGAATTCGAGCAGAAGTTGCGGTGGTTTATGGATCTAAGTTAAATTGGGCTTTGCCTTGTACTCCTTATGCAGGTCCGGGCGTTGGGTTTTATGCTATTCCGCCTGTTGGGGCTAATGTTTGGCTGGAATTTGAAGGAGGCGATCCTAATTATCCTATATGGGTGGGCTGTTTTTGGGATGAAGGTCAAGTACCAAGGGGGCCTGAAGAATTGCCTAATCCGGCAACTAAAATATTTAAAACCGAGTTTATCAAGATGGTACTCAATGATCTACCGGAAGTGGGAGGTTTTACGTTAGAATGTTCCCCTGAAGCGGTGGCGACTCCCTTAAAAATGGTTTTTAATTCCACGGGAATTGAAATTAATGCTGCCCCTGCCATCATTAAATTAGTCACAGAAGAAGGAATTACCCTCGAATTTCCCCCCGGTACGATTTCCATGACAGGAACGGCCATTACCTCGGAAATTCCTGAATCAACCCTAACCCTAAACGAAGGAGTCATTTTAATAAATTCGGGTGATGTGACGGTAACAGCCACTGCTGATGTGGCTATAGAGGCTGCCACTACTAAAATAACAAGTATAGTCAACATAGAAGGAAATACTAATATAATCGGAGCAGTTGAAATAGAAGGAAATACGAATGTAACTGGAGCGATTGAGATAGAAGGGGAGACCAACATAGCAGGTGCTTTGACCGTTGAAGGGGAGACCAACATAGTAGGTGCTTTGACCGCTGAAGGAGGTATTGCTATATTAGGGGCTGGTACGATTGACGGAGCGCTTATACTTTAGCCATTTCTATGAATTTCTATGCCATCACTGGATTAGTCGAGGTAACAGGAGATTTATTGGTCGATGGTCAGCAAGTCCTCTTTATTTAAGGCAAGTCCGTTGTATCATTCCTAACCTAACACTAAATTAAACCCAATGAAGTTAAACATTAACAAAAAATATGCAAATTGCTTTCCCTTTTAAGCTTAATAATCAAGGTTTAGTCGCCACCACCGACTACAATCAACATATCTATCAAATGATCGAACAAATTCTCTTTACTATGCCGGGAGAAAGGGTTAATTTACCTTCCTTTGGTTGTGGTTTACAACGCTTAGTATTTACCACTAATAATACGGAAATGGTAGCCGTTACTCAAGCGATGGTACAAGCTGCCCTTAGTCAGTGGGTAGGAGATGTCATTCAGGTGGCAACGGTAGAGGTTAGAGCAGAAGATTCTAAGGTAACAATTTGGATTGAATATGCTGTCCTGATTACTCAAGAACGGTATCGAGTTAAATTTGAATGTTGAGGGGAAATCGTCAATGGAAATGACCGATAAATTTAGTTCTTATATACGGTTACAACGTCGATTAAATGTTAGTCAACATCCTAACTTAATCGGACTAGATTTTCTTGAAATAGAGCAACAAGAACAACAATGGTATTTAAGAGCTTATTTTGTTTCACCTTCTCCTGAACATCCCAATAAGCAACATATTCCTCCTAATTTGACTCCCGCTAATTTTCAAATAAAAACACTACAGAAAAAATTAGCACCTTTAAAAGTTGAGTCAGTGAGTTACATTAATAATAACTATGTAGAATTAAAACTTAATTTAACAGCAGAAAATGAGGATTGGCTCGGTTTTCACCTTCTCACATTAATCGATATCGAGTATTTAGACTCGGCGTTATCTCAATTACCTTTTAGTTTATGGCCAGATAACACCATCCCGATTAATCCTCAGTCTCCTACTGATTTACCACCACCTTTACAATTACCTATTGAAATTAATTATTTAGCTAAAGATTATCAAAGCTTTCGGCAATTAATGCTAGATTATTTAACGTTATTACTCCCCCAATGGCAAGAACGTCACGAAGCTGATTTAGGGATTGTCTTAGTTGATTTACTCGCTTATGTAGCTGATTATCTGAGTTATTATCAAGATGCTGTGGCTACGGAAAGCTATTTAGGAACAGCGAGACGGCGGCTTTCTTTAACTCGTCATGCTAGATTACTAGATTATCAGGTATCAGAAGGATGTAATGCTAGGGTTTGGGTACAAGTACAAGTAACGGGAAATACTGTTTTACCGATTGGAACACCCCTATTGACACACAATCAACCCGCCCCTAAACGAATTTTAGTTAATGAATATAAGCAACGTATTCAACAGGCTAATCCTTCAGAGCAAGTGTTTGAAACGATGGAAACAGTCTCCCTTTATGTTCAACATAATGAAATGTATTTTTATACTGGTGGAAGTTCTCACTTTTCTCTAAAAAAAGGAACAACTAAGGCGACTTTAAAAGGACATTTTTCTAACTTGCAACAGGGAGATGTTTTGATTTTTGAGGAAGTTATTAATCCCCAAACTGGTTTAGCTAAAGATGCTAACCTTCAACATCGTCATGAGGTAAGATTAAGCCAAAAACCTCAACTGATTTATGATGAACTTTACTCTCAAGAAATAACTGAAATTGAATGGCTGCTAGAAGATAGATTACCTTTTGATTTGGTTGTGTCCAGCTTAACAAACGAGGGATGTTATCAACAGGATTGCACAGTGGTTAGAGGCAATATTGTTCTGGCAGATCATGGCTGTACCATTGATAATGATAAGCTCCTAGATACTGTTCCAGAACAGGGAAAATATCGCCCTCATTTCTGTCCGAGTGGATCGCTAACGTTTCGAGTTCTTTTTCAGTCTAATATCGCCAAGAAACAATCAGCTAAAAAAACCTTAGAACAAAAACCGCATCAGGCAACTCCTGCTATTGTCTTGCAAGAATTAGGAGGACTTTACTCATTTCTTCCTGCTCAAATAATTGGCAATAGTAATATTTGGATCGCTAAAAGAGATTTACTTGCCAGTAATCCGTTTAGCCAAGATTTTGTTGTCGAAATGGAAGAAGATGGTTTAATTTATCTGCGGTTTGGCGATGGTAAGTTTGGCAAAATACCCCTCAGTGGACATCAATTTCAGCCCATTTATCGGGTAGGAAATGGCATTGAAGGAAATGTGGGTCAAGAAACTATTACAACCATTGTGAGTGAGGATCTAAACATTATAGGCGTTCGTAACCCGATGGCTGCTCAAAAGGGAAAAGAACCTGAAACTCTCGAAGAAATTCGCTTGAATGCACCAGTTGTTTTTCATACTCAAAAACGTTGTGTTACGGAAGCAGACTATGCGGCAAGAACCGAAACTTATTTTGATGTGTTACAAGCGATCGCAATTCGTCGATGGACTGGGAGTTGGAATACCCTCTTTATCTATGTTCTGCGTCATGAAGGGCGATCTGTAGATTCAGCATTTGCAGCAGAAATTAAAGAGTATTTGACCCCTTGGGCAATAATTGGCACAGATTTAGTGATAAAGGGCGCACAATTTGTGCCAGTCGCTATTACCCTCAAGGTGTATCTTAAGCCTCATGCGGTGCCTAATCAAGTATTACAGATATTGAATTTGGCTTTTAGTTCGGTGATTTTTCCCGATGGAGAACAAGGCTTTTTCTACCCAGATCGCTTTAAATTGGGTCAACCCCTTTATTTAAGCCAGATTATCGCTCGTGCTTTACAAGTTCAGAACGTGGTTCGGGTTGAAGCGACTCAATTTCAGCGTTTAGATCGACTTTCGGGTGATGAACTAGATACAGGAGTGATTGAGGTATTACCATTAGAAGTAATTCAAGTGTTAAATAATGTGAAAGAACCCAAAAAAGGCAAAGTTAAGTTTATCATTGAGGGAGGTTTTGATAGTTAGTTGTATAAAAACTATGTACTCACGCAATCGCTCCTTGTTTACACGACGGCAAGCTGGCTCCTTGTTTACACGACAGCAAGCTGGCTCCTCTTTAGCGAATTCGCTATCTCGCCCCTTCTCATCAAGATCTTTTTCATCTAAAGTAGGTGTATTTCATAAACCAGATACATCTTATGGGAAAGGCCCATGGAAAACGGAAATAGAAAAAATACCAGTTGAATATAAGCCACTTGATTGGAAAGAGGGAGGAAAATACTCTCCTGACGACAACAAAATTACTTTAAATGAGAAGCATAGTCCAGCAGCACAAGAATCAACCCTAGAGCATGAGCGAGCCCATGCCGCTCATTTCAGTTATCTTGATCAAAACGATCCTGAAAATCTATTGATAAGTGAGTTGGTCGCTAAGCGGAGAGAGGCGATAAAGACGGGCAATCAAATCAACTTAGGACAGTTGCCAAAAGATGCGGAAAGTGCGAAAACACCAGAAGATCAAGCCAAAATAAAAGAACAT
This sequence comes from Microcystis sp. LE18-22.4A, assembly GCF_027531105.1. Classification (NCBI taxonomy): domain Bacteria; kingdom Bacillati; phylum Cyanobacteriota; class Cyanophyceae; order Chroococcales; family Microcystaceae; genus Microcystis; species Microcystis sp. LE18-22.4A. The sequence goes on along the minus strand of NZ_JAPZRB010000171.1, from coordinate 12,254 downwards.
AACATATTTAAAGAAAATCCTTCAGAATATAGCAAATTAGTTCTTCGACAATATGCAAAACATTACCAGAAAAGATTTTTTGACACGAACCTTTCAAAACTTGCAGATAAGATACATACAGATCTATCTCAATCGGATAATCAAGACTAGGCTACAATTGCAATCGATAATCTTAATGAAGTAGAGATTATTAGTATCTTCTCTACTTTGTGTGATAATTTTTGCTTATGAAATCGTGAAATGCTTACTAGGCAACACTTTTAGGACTATTTTGCTGAAGAAACTATATAGACCTCGTTTCCACACAGAAACCAGAAGAGCCGATTATTACTAACTCCTAATAATTGTGATGGGCAAAAATTCTGAATTATTACACTTAGCCAAGGCAAATCTTATAGCCCAAGGCGATACAACGGAATTGTGGCATCATTTAAACTGTTATAATCCCCCTGGTCTGACACAACTCAGCTATCGAGCAGGAACTTACAGCACCTTTTTGATAGGGATGTTAGCGCAAGCTCCCAAAGAAATCATTACCAACGATCAACTTTTTGTCACGCAACCTCTCGCTAATCTCAATACATCTAGATTAGTTCCTAATGATATCGTTCTTGCTTTCTTGAAAATTTGGGCAGTTTTAGGGGACATTCTCACTTTTTATAACGAACGCATTATCAACGAAGGCTATTTAAGCACCAGCGTCGAAAGTTTCTCCGTCGAACAATTAGTCCGCAGTTTAGGTTATCAACCCGATCCCGGTTTAGGTGCTACTACTTACCTTGCTTTTACCCTCAGAGTTGCTCAAGGTATCCCCACTGAAATTATCATTCCCGCCGGTCCCCAAACCCGCGTTCAAAGTCTGCCTAAACTCAATCAAAAACCCGTTATTTTTGAAACCAGCGAAAGCATTGTTGCCCGAGCCGCTTGGAATGCCATTAAAATCTATCAGCCGACCGTTTCTCCTCAAATAAACCTCAATTATGGGGCAACAGGTATCCGCATTGCGGGGACAACCACAGGATTAAAACCCAATAGTCCTCTCCTGTTATTAAGAAAAAATTCTGACCAGCGATCGCCCCAAACAGAAGCAGAATTTCGCCTGTTACACGAGGTAGAGGTCAATAAAAGCCAAGGTTACACCCTAGCACTATGGCAAACCCCTTTAACTCAAGGAAAACCCTTATCCCCGACACCAGACAGTTTACCCCAAGCCTTTACCTTTAAACAACAAGCCAAACTATTTGGCCACAATGCTCCCTTATGGAATAGTCTTCCTGAGCGTACTAAAGCGCAATATAGCACTCGTTTAGGGGGAATTTTTGTGAGCGATGATCGGGGTCAATCTTGGTTAAGTCATAATATCAATTTACCTGATCTCAAATGGCAAACCTTAGTAATTACCTCTGATGGAACACTATTTTTAGGCACAAATAAGGGACTTTATCGAAATAAGAATCAAGGCGATCACTGGGAAATAATAACAGGAGGATTATCCCAACAGCCCATCTTTTCCCTATTGCTAACCTCCGATGATCAATTATTCGTAGGTACTGTTAATGGGGGAGTCTTTCGTTCCGTTGATGGGGGAGAAAGTTGGGATCGTCTTCAAGGGTTATTAACGATAGTAGAAACAAACCCCAACCGTAAATTAGTAAATGCTACTTTACCTAGAACAAGTGTTCGTTCAATAGTTTGGAATAATCATGATTTATCAAAACCAGCCACTCTTTTTGTCGGAACAGATAATGGCGTTTTTCAATTAACAATGGGGGGCGAACGTTGGCAACCGAGTAATCGAGGTTTACCTCATTATAATGAGCAAACAGGACAAACTTCTCTGATTATCTATGCCCTAGCTATTAATACGATCAATGGCTATCTTTATGCAGGAACAAACTTAGGTATTTTTGCATCTTCCGATCAAGGAAATTGTTGGCGATCACTCAACAAAGGTTTACCAAATTATCAGAAACAAGTCGCTTCATCCTCGGCGAAATTACCAAGATTGAATAACTGTCTCCCCAGTACAGAAACGGCGATTACTATTAAATCTATTATTCACTATCAAGAGCCTCAAAGTCAAATTTGCTATCTTTTTGTAGTGACAGAAGCAGGGATTTTTCGGTCTCAAAATAATGGCCATAATTGGCAGTTAGTTAATAATGGTTTAGAATCTCCTAAGGGTAAGATTGTAGTCAGTTCTTTAGGGACATTACAAAATCAAAACCAGATCATTTTGTTAGCAGGAACGAATCAAGGATTGTTTTCAAGTGACAATCATGGCAACCAATGGCAATTACTTGATCCTGTCCAAAATATCGAAGCTGTGGCAACTAATAGTAAAAATAAAATTGCGATCGCTACTCCTTTAGGTGAATTTAAAGATCAAGACTGGCCTAACTTTTATTTGCCGGATAATTATATTGACTTAGATAAAGTTTATTCCTCAATTATTCCGGGAAGTTTTGTGATTCTGAGACAGCAATTACCGACTCCAATCGTAGGTATTTATCGGGTAAAAACCGTTCTCAATCTTGTAGCTTCTGACTTCACACTTAAAACTTCAATTACCCGTCTTGAAATTGATAGTCATGAAACGCCAAAGCTCAGTCAGTTTAATTTACGCAATACCCAAGTTTTTCTACAAACAATATCTCTTAAATTATCTGCGTCTTCCTCATCACCTCCTACCCTAGTAAAAGGATTAGAAATTAACCTAAATGGTGAGAATTTAGGTTTAGCTAAAGGACAAACTTTGAGTATTACGGGAAAAAGACCTAGAGCGGTAATTATTGGGTCTTTAGGGGGAGTTTATCACAATAAAGATAAAAAATGGAATCTGTTAGGATTAGAGAGCTTATCGGTTGAATCTCTCTGTTTTAATCATGATAATAATTTAGTTGCAGCTACAGAAACAGGGATTTTCATCTATAAAAATCACCAATGGTCAATACTGGGTAAAAATATTATAAAAGCTACCAAAATTCTGCTAAGTTCCTCTCAAGAATTAATCTTGGGAACTGAGGATGGAGTCTATTATTATAAGCCATCAACTGATGACTGGAATCCCTTAGGAAATTTAAAAGAATCGGTCTTAAGTTTAACTTTTAGTCCACAAGGATATTTGTATTGTGGCACAGAAAAAGGACTTTTTTATTATCATGATTCCCAGTGGATTTCTCTCGGTTTTAGCGATCAAAAAATATCAGCTTTACTTTGGACTCCTAGCTATCTCTATGTGGGAACTAATCAAGAGGGAGTCTATCGCTGTACTATTCCAAAATTAGAGGAACAAGCTGTCATTCAAGTATTCAACGTTTGGAAAATTAAAAGCTTAGTAAGTGACTCTCAAGGACAGCTTTTTGCTGGAACTGATGGGGGAGGAATTTTTTATTCTTCTGATCAAGGTATAACTTGGAAAGAAAGAAATTTCGGACTCTTAGATCAACATATTCAGTGTTTACTAATTTCTCCTCAAGACATCCTCTATGCTGGAACAGAAAGGGGAGGACTTTTTTATTCTCTCAATCAAGGGGAAACATGGATATTTTGGCCTTTAGGTATTTCTAACAATATCAAAACCTTAACTTTAGATGGCGAAAATAATCTTTATGTTGGAACAGGAACAACTGCTTACTTACAATCTGCCGAAAGTTTAGAACCAACTCCGCTTAAGCAACAGCAATTATTTACTATCCCTTCGGAATTTAAAGAACTATTAAATCAAGGTTTTATTACTGAGCAATTGAACAAAATATTCCAAGATAATAACCAATCGTTAGATCCTAGTACAACTATCAAGGTGGAACAAGTTGATCGCTGTTGGAGATTGTCAAATAATCACGGCAATACCTTCTTAATTCGGCAAAATTTTAGACAACTAATCGTAGAATATACTCCTCAATTTGAAGTGCTAAAAGCTCCAGTTTCTCATCCACAATATGCACATCTGTATTACTGGTTTTTGCAATCTCCCGATAGTCCCGAAATTAAATTGATAGCTCAATCGGATGAAATAATTTGCGAATCTGCCGTTAATTCTTCTTCTTCAATTAGTGAAATTACAGTTGTTGCAGATGTAATTAACAAAAATAATAATCATACAATCGTGAGTTTAACTAAGTCTTTAGAATTTGTTTATGATGACAAAACAGTAACAGTATGTGGGAATGTGGCCAGAGCTACCCAAGGGGAAACTATCCATAATGAAATTCTAGGAAGTGGTAATTCAGCCCAAAAAAATCAAAAGTTTGCATTACAAAGATATCCTTTAATTTTTCTTCCTAACCCTAACGGGATAGAAAACCTTAGCACCTTAACAATAGCAGTAGAAAGACAATCAAATTTTAACTTCACTAATGTCAATCATACTGAAATTATTTGGCATCAAGTTTCTAATTTATTTAACTCCACTACTGATAGCCATGATTATTTACTACAAGTTTCCGAGCAAGGAAAAGCTACCATAACATTTGGTGATGGTAAACAAGGCGCTCGTCTCCCCACAGGACGGGAAAATGTCTTGGCAACTTATCGTACAGGTATTGGTCAAGATGGGAACGTTGATAGGGGACAATTAAGCATTATGGCTAACCGCCAACCAGGAGTGGATAAAGTTATTAATCCGATTCCTGCGTCTGGGGGGAGAAATCCCGAAAAAATGGTCAATATTCGGCAAATAGCACCTCTATTTGTGAGAACTTTAGGTCGGATAGTTTCCTTAAATGACTATGAAGATTTGGCGATTACTTTCCCCGGTATTGCTAAAGCTAAGGCACAAGTTTTGTGGAATGGACATCAACAATTAATTCATCTTACTATTGCTGCTAATGACGGTGTTCAGATTTCTAAAAACTCGAAGCTTTGTCAGGATTTATATCAAGAAATTCAAAAATTAAGTATTCATTCACAACCGATACAAATTGACTCTTTTGTACCCTTATTTTTTCAGTTCCAAGTCAAGGTAATCATAGCTGAAAATTCCGATATTCTAAGTATCAAATCTCAGATTAAAGAAACTTTCAATTCTCAGTATTGTTTTCAGCAACAAACCTTTGGACAAACTATTACTTCCGATTCTATTATTGCCACCATCCAGAGTATTACTGGTGTCTTAGCTGTTGACTTAGAAGCACTTTGTTTTCATGGCGATTACCCACAAATTTATCCTACCCTACAGGCAAAATTGGCTGAATGGAACATTGCATTACAAGAAATTATTCCGGCTCAGTTGTTACTCTTGGTTTTTCAAGAAAGTTTTGTGCAAATTACGAAAGTATAATGCTTCCGCAAGAATAAATCAAGACAACCAATCTTTAATTTCATCACTGGTTAGGGTTTTTTCTAACTTACGATATTCACTTCTTGCCGCTTGTAGTAAATCAGTCATCGTAACAGCACGTCCTTTTTCTGAGGCTAAAAAAGCAGCTTTTAAAGCAATATTACGAATTTCACCCCCAGATACATTTAATTGCGCTAGTTTTTGTATGTCTAAATCTGCTTGGGGCATTTGTGGTGGAAACATTTTTTGCCAAATTTCCACTCTTTGAGCAAAGTCAGGAAAGGGAAATTGAACAATAAACCGTAAACGTCGTTTAAAGGCACGATCTAAGGCTTCAGGAATGTTAGTAGTCAAAATAGCTAATCCTCGATAGGCTTCCATTTTCTGCAATAAATAGCTAACCTCAATATTAGCATAGCGATCATGGGAGTCTTTGGTTTCTGTTCGCTTACCAAAAAGAGCATCCGCTTCATCAAATAATAAGATAGCACCCCCAGCTTCAGCCGCATCAAAAACTCGTCGTAAGTTCTTTTCAGTTTCGCCGATATACTTATTAATGACGGTACTCAAATCAATACGATAAAGGTCTAAACATAATTCTTTGGCTAAAATTTCAGCAGCAAGGGTTTTTCCCGTTCCACTTGAGCCAGCAAATAAAGCACTAATTCCTAGTCCTCGCTCACTTTTCTGATTAAATCCCCAATCTTGGTAAACTTTGGCTCTTTGGCGTACTTCTAGGGCGATTTCTTCTAGAATTTGCTTCTGAGTTTCGGGTAATACTAAATCACCCCAACCTGCTTTAGGCTCAATTCTTTGGACTAAATCATCTAATTTTTGTCTTGCTTGTAGGCGACAAGTATCCCAAAGTATTTGGGCAACTTCTTTTACAGTAAATGTCTCGGTTTCAGTTTGACTGAGTTTACCTAAAGTCTCTGTCCAAGTAGCATAAATGTTGGGATAGTTCATATTAAACTGAAAGACAATTTCATTAGCCAGTCCCGTTAAATCTAGATCAATTTCACTAAAAAGCATCTTCCAGAGTTGTTCTTGCTCGCTTTGAGTGGGTTTTTCTACATCAAAAGTAATCATCGGTCGTTCGGTTAATAAACCCCGCTCTCGGCTCGATAGGATTAAGAAACTGGCACTATTTTCCAAAAAATAAGATAAGGCTTCAGTTTGGGAGGTGTCGCTGTCTTCGGTCAGGCGATCGCATTCGATTAATAAACCTTTTCCCAGCAAAATTGCCTCTCGATCCCATAATCGCACGATCAAATCTAATCTTTCAGGGTTACTCGGAAGCGTTGAGACTGAGAGTCGCGCCAAGCGTAAGTCTAATTTTTCGGCCGTCTTAGCTGCGATCGCTTGTTTAGCGGCCAGATTATCCCCAGATAATTGCAATAAAGGATATTGTTTTTGTTCTTGTCCTTCTATCCATGTGGCGGCTAATTGTTGGGCTAAATGGCGATGAGAAGGAGCAAAACGCTCTTCTGTGGGAAGAGGTTTAATAAATTCTCCTAATCTACGGTCAATAAAAGATAATCCCATCAAATAGAGGAAAATATTTTCGTCAAGGGTGAGGGGACTGGTGAGTAAGGTGGGTCCGGGTTGTACTTCAATTAAATGCCAATAACGTAAAGAACCCGTCGAAGAAATTGCTTCCCAATTCGCTTCGGGTAAGACGGCTAAGGCGAGGGAAAAAGTAGGATAATTAAGGTTGTCATCCTTTTGAGCATCAGCACATAATTGGGCAAAGGTGGGATCAAGTTCCATCGCTACACACAGTAGGAGCAGCTCTATTTCAAAGGGTTCAAGATTAAAGGTGTGGTAGAGACGTTCCAATGCTGAAGCCGAAGGCATTTGTTCTTTGGCTTCGTTAAGTTGGGCAAATGTTGCTTCTAGCTGTTGCTCATCCCAGCGTTTATCCTCCAAAAAGGCAATATATCGGTTAATTTGCTGTCGGATAGAAGCGATCGCTGCCGTCAGAAAGTTAAAATTGGCTTGTTGCCAAGAAATGCTCTCTCTGCCAGACATAGATTTATATTGGTTGTTAACGTTTTTATAGTAAGCTATAATTCATAAATAATCAAGGAAATATGTAAAGCTAAGATATGTAACTTATAGCTGTTTTCACATTTTATTTAATGTTAATAAGGAAGTGTCACTGAATATGCCTCACTCAAAAGTAAAAAAGCGCACAAAACGGATAAAGTCTATTCTTGATACACTCGGACAGTCAAAAGGCAAGATAGGATTTTATGACAAAAGAGCTACAACAGGTTACAGATATGCCATAGGAAAACGGAAACAAGGCCCTCATACTATGGCTCATATTACGAAAAGAGTAGCATTACAAGCAGCGATAGAGGCTGGCATAGATCCGTTACTTCTGAGAGGTACGGCGGCATTCCCGAGACCACGAGTGATGAACAAAAGAATGAGAGATAGTTTTCGAGAGAGAGGAACAAATGGGCTGCAAATGACAAGAAGACAGAGAACAGCCTATCTTAATGCCTACCAAAAAGCGTGGAAAGACTCCTCCCAAAGCAACAAAGATCAAACAATAACACTTGATGCCTTAAGGCGTGGGATGGAACTTAATCCAGCAACAGTTTACAATATAGGAAAAGGGACAACTTCTTCGTCTGAAATAGCGGGAAAAGGAGAAAATAGACAAAAAGCAGCGCAAGATATTTGGAAGTTGGTCAATGCACCATCAGGACAGATCCCAAAAATGGAAACAATGGACTTAAGTGGTGCAAACTCCCACGAAAAACATCGTTCAAAGAAGATGGTAAAGTCCATTGGCCAACTGTTAAAAGGGGAACATCCCGATTCAGATTCGAGTGACAGTGAATCTGATAGTGAAATAGAACTAGATGACGACTAACTTAGTTGTCAAAAACGACTCAACCATCAAGTGTTGACCATATCAATGCTGATTATTAAAGAGTGACGTTATTTGTAACATGGCGGTAAACTTAGTGATTTATAAACTTTTCCCCTCATCATGATAGCTAAGAAATTATCGTAATTTGGAAAGTTCACTAATATGATATAATGTCAACATTTTTAGACAAAATAAGCAATATGGAAGGAAATTTTTCTCGGTCAACCTTTAAAGCGAGTAAGCGTTACCATCGCGTCTTTATGCAACAAGGGCGCGTTCAGCTAGATGCGGACTGGAATGAGGCGATCGATAGTATTACCCATAATCAGCAGTCAGCCATTCGCTATCTCATCGGTGATTGTGCTGTCCCCTACGAAAATGGCGGTTTTCGGATATTTAAACAAGATTGTCTCAAATTTAATGGTAAATCTAACTATCTCAATCTAGGATCACGCTTTTCTTTAGCGAATAGCGATAGTTTTGCTATTGAAGCTTTGGTTTGTCCCCGTTGGGAGGGTAATGGCGGCACAATTTTAAGTAAATTTAATCTTAACCCAAGTAATGATTATCAGGGAGAATATCGTCTTTTTATTAAACCCAATGGGACCGTAGTTTTCCAAAGAATAGAATTGTTACTAGATCAACAGAATGCTGAATTAGTGAGAGAAAATACCCTTGACTATTCAGATGCAATTTATCTCCATTCCTTAGAAGCTATTAAAGTTATTGAATTAGGGCGATTTGTCCATATTGCCGTAGTTTCTATTGGTAATAATCTTTATTTATTTGTCGATGATCAGCTAGTCGCTACCTCTTACCAATTCAATGAATATCAAGAAGCCTCTGATATTCCTTTTTTAATTGGCGCACAATGGTTAAATGAGCAACCCGATAACTTTTTTGATGGATTAATCGCTGATATTTTAATATCAGAAATTTTGAACAGAGAAGCATTAGAACAAAATTCATTAAATTTCAAATTAAAGCATTTACAAAAACAGCCGCACTGGTCACTTTTACAAAATAAAGAAATTATCTCGACCAACTTAAATGGCAATTTAGAGAAACGATATTCTCCTCCTATTTGGCTCATTCAGCCTCTTTTTATTAGTCATGGTGTTGCTTATACGGGAGGAATTTTATGTGAAAATGAAGCCGATATCTTGCTAACCGAACAACTAGAATTGCCTCATAGTGCTTTACCTAATCTAGAAAGTTTGCAGGGAATTTATTTAGTTTATTTAGATGTTTGGTCACGCTATATTTCCTCTATTTCCGACCCAACTATTCGAGAAATTGCTTTAGGTGGGGCTGATACCACAGGACGCTCTAAAATTATTTGTCAAGTTAAATTACTTGCTCTAGAAAATGACAATAATCAACAACAATGGATTGAGAAATTTCAACAGTTAGCAAGATTAAATCGCCAACGTGGTCAGTTAAAAGCTCGCCATGATTATAAGATTCCCATTAAAGGAAATTATCTGTATCGAATTGAAATTCATAATCCTGGTTTTGTCTCTGGATGTCCCCTATTCTCTGCTGAATTTTTACCCATCTTAAAAGGACAACTAATCGAAGCCAATTGCTTTAAAATAATCGAAGGAAATTTGAAGCTTTGGGAAAACCAAGAATGGCTTGAAATTATCTTTAAAGTTGCTTCATCAACAAAAGAAAAAATTGTCAAAATCCAGAAAATCAACTCCGAAAATAATCAAATTTTACTCACTGATGACTTGGAGTATCCCTTAGAACAAATCTTTTATTTACGACCAATTGCTACCCTAAAATGGTCGAAAGAAAATGGATCAATTACTTATCCGATTCAAAAAATAGAAACCAGCGAAAAACAAGAAACCAGCATTATTACGATTATTAATAGTCCCCCCGGTACACCTGCTTTACAAAATGGAGACTGGATCGAAATTGTTGATGATGACTATGTTTTAGCTAATCAAATCAAGCATTTATGCCAGATTCAACACATAGATGGGGACATAAGTTCTCCGACAACTCGCCTGACGGTTAACCCTGCTCCCCCAGCCAAATTTGGACGTAATCGTACTAAATATCCTTTTGTCAGACGATGGGATCAAAAACAAATGAGATGGAATAAAGAAAGAAACGTTCAATTATCCCCTCTAAAAAGCGGTGTTATTCCCCTTCGCCAAGGATGGTTAGAAATTGAAGATGGAATAGAAATTCAATTTGAAGAAGACGCTATTTATCAACAACGAGATTATTGGTGGATACCCGCACGCACAATCAACAATAGTATTGAGTGGCCGGTGGATGAACAGTCGAACCCTAAATTAAGGAACCCCCAAGGCATTGAACATCATTATATGCCCTTAGCCCTCGTGCAATTTAACCAAGCCTATTCCTTAGAAATTCTCAAGGATCTGCGTAATATTGTTCCTAATCTCGGAGATTGGTTAAGCAAAAGTGGGGGGACAATTACTGGAGATTTAACCGTTGAAGGAATGTTAGCGGTAGAGAGTGATACATTTCTTCGTCGTAATGTCACTGTTGGCCGACTTTATGGAGAATTAGCTCCTAATTTGGTTGATACCCCTCAAGTAGTCGATGACGCTATTACCCCCGAAAAACTCGCTCCAAATATCGGTTTTGTCCCTCCGCAATATTCCATTCTGGGTTCTAGTCCCATTGCTCCCCCAGAATATACTTATACAGGTTTTTCCATCACTGTCCCTGTATTAAGACCCCAAAATTGGCAGGAGATTACCCCCCCAATGCCCAAAGCCGGACGAGTCTATACGACGGTAATCGAAGAAAAGATTTATTGTTTGTGGGAAACAGGGGAACTGTGGGCTTACCAACCCAATAATGCTCTAGAGCTTTGGCAAGAAAAAAAGCCTATGCCCGATCCCAAACGAAAAGCCTTTGCTGTGGGGGTTATAAACAACAAACTGCACGTGATTGGTGGATATGTGGTTGAAGGGAGGAAAGCGGGTGAAAAGACAGGACTTCACTACGAATATGACCCCGAATCCGATCAATGGAATCTCAATCGTCCCCCAATGCCTACGCCGAGAAGTCATTTAGGGATTGGTGTCGTGGGACAGAAGCTTTATGCAATTGGAGGACAGATATCCGGTTTCTGGGGATTATTTCCCAATCTGGTCACTGGTGTTAATGAAGTCTATGATTTAGTAACTAATCAATGGTTACAATGCCCTTCTCTGCCTAGAGCCAGATCTGCTTTTGGGATTGGAGAATATCAGGGGGCTATCTATCTGTTTGGAGGACAGAAAAAAAAGTTTTGTGGACTGTGGGGAGATAAAAAAGTTCCTTGGTGTGATATTTATGTTCCCTTAAAAGAGCGATGGTTCAGACAAAAGCCTTTACCCATGTCCCTGAGCCACATGGGAATCAGTGCGATCGCAGGTCAATTTTATATCATTGGTGGAACAAATTCTTGGAGTGAACAGGATAGCACCTTTGTCTATGATGCTCAGACACAGATTTGGCGACAAGCAGCTCCCCTCCAGGAAGGGAGAAAATCTTTGGGAACTGCCTTCCTTGATGGTTCAATCTATATTTTTGGGGGTGTTACTGCCCAAGGCAAAACCGCCAGTATTGAAAAAATACACATTAACTCCATTTTCTATATCTATCAAAAACTTACTTAGGGCTGGCTGAATAAATGTGAAATATAGACTAGGTAAGGGTCTTAGGGTCTTTTTTCCCTCCCACAGGTGCAAGATTTTGAGAGAATCATGTTTCAAAACCTTACATCTTCATCGGCCTGGGTACTGTAGGAGCGAAGTATTCGGGCATAACCTATCGCTGAAACCGGAGATTTCCTATCCGAATGCTTCGCCCTTACTTTTTCAGCAAACTCTACTTAGGGTCTGCTGAAAAAGTTTTTCCTAGGGGCAGGGTGTAGGGTGTGGGGTGTGGGGTGTGGGGTTTTACCGATTTTGAGGGGGTCAGTTACCTAATTTTCAGGGAAAAAGTACCTGAATTTTACCCCCGATCCCTCCAATGGTCGGCACTTTTTGAGGTCAAAAAAGTCTAAAAGCCTTATCCAACAAGGTTTTTAGATTTATTCAGCAAGCCCTA
>NZ_JAPZRB010000601.1:0-21463 GCF_027531105.1 Microcystis sp. LE18-22.4A | reverse complement strand
AGGGCATACCGGAACCTTTGGGCTCGATCCAATAAACGCTTGGGGAGAGAATACCTCTACTTTTTCAGAAGCAATTCTGTCTAAGCAAGTAATCTCTGTGAACCAAGAATCCCCGTCTCTTTAGAGCGGGGAGTGTCAACAGTGGCAGCCCAAACAATCTCAACAGTTATAACCCAGAATATAGAAGTAATAAGGGGATAGCCAATAGCTATATACTCTAAATTTGGTTAAGTTTTTCAAAGGACTAGATGAAATTACTGAAAACTTCTTGACATAGCTAGGTAGCTTAGGCTAAACTTCCTGAGAAATACTCAACGATGAACGCCTCAGTATTAAACTTCTTTGTCTTGGAGCTAAGGATATGAATAATCCTCTGTCAGTACAGGAAACAACAACTGCAACCTCTAATCTAGGAACTACTTACACAGTTACTAATACCAACGATGATGGGGAAGGTTCCCTAAGATGGGCAATAACTGAGTCTAATAATAATCCGGGTACAGATACCATTGTATTTAATATTGGTGAGGGTGGATACTATACAAATACCATAACTCCCTTATCGGCTTTGCCAGAAATTACATCCCCTGTCTTGATTGATGGTACCAGTCAACCGGGATACGCGGGAACGCCGATAATTCAAATTAGTGGTTACTATCTTAGTCTTTATCAACCAGATCAAACAGTCTCAGGTCTAGTTATTAGTGCCGGTGACAGTACCGTCCGCGGCTTAATTATCAACCAGTTTAGTAGCTATGGAATACGCTTAATTGATCAAGGTAATAATATTATTCAAGGTAATTATATTGGTTATGATAACTACATTTTTGAGGGATTTTTGGGCAATGGAGAAGGGGGTATTTTAATTGAATCTGCCAATAATCTGATTGGGGGAGCGACTACCAGTGAAAGGAATATTATCTCTGGTAATACGACGGGAACAGGTGTATTAATTAATAGTGAAACTGCCATTAATAACCAAGTCATTAATAATTACATTGGTCTTGATTCATCGGGAAATTCATCCAGTCCTAATGGGGTTGGGGTGGGGATAGTTAACGGTTCAGATAATATTATTCAAGAAAACGTTATTGCTGGCAATACTAACACTGGCGTAAGTGTATTGTCCTATGGAAATATCGCCAATAATAATCAAATACTCAGTAACTGGATTGGCACTAACCAATACTACAACAATAGTTTTTTAGGTAACGGGGATGATGGGATTGATTTAGCTGGAGCAAAAAATACCCTCGTACAAGGTAATATTATCTATTATAATCAATCGACCGGTGTTGTTATTCGTGGAGCAGATGCAACAGGTAATCAAATTACAGGTAATTCTCTGTTTAATAATGCCGAGGGGATGAGTATCCAAGAAGAGGCACAAGGTAATTCAATTACAGGAAATCAAATTGGATATAATAACTCTAATGGCATTTCCGTAGATAACTCTCAGAAAAATACTATTCAAGGCAATAGTATCTATGATAATGATGGCTTAGGGATTGATTTAGGAAGGGATGGAGTCACCGCTAATGATGAAGGTGATAGCGATACAGGAGCGAATGCTTTACAAAACTATCCCGTTTTTACTTCAGCTGAAGTTGTTGCAGGAACAGCCACCTTGATTGGTTATCTAGATAGTGAAGCCAATAAGGAATACAGGATTGAAATTTTTGCTAATCGTACACAAGATGCTATTGGTAACGGAGAAGGAGAAATCTACCTCACCTATACGATTGTTACTACGGATGATAATGGTCGTGCTGATTTTACCCTTTCCTTGTCTAATGCTGGGACACTGTATAGCTATATTACTGGCACAGCAACTAATCCCGATGGAAACACCTCAGAATTTTCTCCCTCTATCACCCTAACGGGAGAGTTACCCAATTTAGTGATTACTGAGGCTACTGCTCCTTCCAGTGTGGGTTTAGAACAGTCTTTCACTGTCAATTGGACAGGAAAAAATGACGGTTCTCTGACTACAGGAAGTTCTGACTGGTATGACCGGGTAGTTTTTTCCAAGAATAATATCTATGGGGATAGTGATGATATTTATCTTACTCAACAATTTATCTCCAGTAGCAACGGCTTACCCTTAGAACCCAATGAAACCTATACAGCAAGTAGTACCGTTACCTTACCTAGTAGTGCAGCAGTAGGTAATGGCTATTTGCTATTTAAGACAGATGCTTATAACTACCAAGTAGAATCAAACGAAAACGATAACGTTTATACTCAAGCGATTAATATTGCTGCACCCAATTTAATTGTTACTAATGTCACCGCTCCGACTACCGCTACTGCTGGTCAGAGTATTACACTATTTTGGACGGGTAAAAATGACGGTTCTGTGACTACAGGAAGTTCCTACTGGTATGACCGGGTAGTCTTTTCCAAAAATGACATCTATGGGGATAGTGATGATATTTATTTGACTGACTCTTATATCTACAGCTATTATGGATTACCCTTAGAACCCAATGAAACCTATACAGTAAGTAGTAACGTTACCTTACCTAGTAGTGCAGCGGGAAGTGGCTATTTGCTATTGAGAACAGATGTTTATAACTACCAAACAGAAGCAAACGAAAACGATAACGTTTATACTCAAGCGATTAATATAGCTCTACCCAATTTAATTGTTACTAATGTCACCGCTCCGACTACCGCTACTGCTGGTCAGAGTATTACACTATCTTGGACGGGAAAAAATGACGGTTCTGTGACTACAGCAAGTTCTTTATGGTATGACCGGGTAGTCTTTTCCAAAAATGACATCTATGGGGATAGTGATGATATTTATCTTACTGAACAATTTATCTCCAGTAGCAACGGCTTACCCTTAGAACCCAATGAAACCTATACAGTAAGTCGTAACGTTACCTTACCCAGTAGTGCAGCAGTAGGTAATAGCTATTTGCTATTGAGAACAGATGTTTATAACTATCAAACAGAATCAAACGAAAACGATAACGTTTATGCTCAAGCGATTAATATTGCTGCACCCAATTTAATTGTCACTAATGTCACTGCTCCCACTACCGCTAGTGCTAGTCAGACTATTACCCTATCTTGGACAGGGAAAAATGACAGTTCTGTGACTACAGCAAGTTCTTTATGGTATGACCGGGTAGTCTTTTCCAAGAATGATATCTATGGGGATAGTGATGATATTTATCTTACTGAACAATATATCTCCAGTAGCAACGGATTACCCTTAGAACCCAATGAAACCTATACAGTAAGTCGTAACGTTACCTTACCCAGTAGTGCATCAGTAGGTAATGGCTATTTGCTATTTAAGACAGATGTTTCTAACAATCAAGTAGAATCAAACGAAAACGATAACGTTTATGCTCAAGCGATTGATATAGATCTACCCAATTTAATTATTACTAATTTCACCGCTCCCACTACCGCTACGGCTGGTCAGACTATTACCCTATCTTGGACGGGGAAAAATGACAGTTCGGGTACTACAGGAAGTTCTAACTGGTATGACCGGGTAGTTTTTTCCAAAAATGATATCTATGGGGATAGTGATGATATTTATCTTACTGAACAATTTATCTCCAGTAGCAACGGATTACCCTTAGAACCCAATGAAACCTATACAGTAAGTAGTAACGTTACCTTACCCAGTAGTGTAGTAAGTAACGGTTATTTGCTAGTGAGAACAGATGCTTATAACTACCAAACAGAAGCAAACGAAAACGATAACGTTTATGCTCAAGCGATTGATATTACTGCACCCAATTTAATTATTACTAATTTCACGGCCCCCAGTACCGCCAGCACCCAACAGACAATCGCCGTATCTTGGACAGTGCAGAACCAAGGAACGGGAGTCACCAACACCTCTTCGTGGTATGACCGAATTGTTTTCTCATCGGATACCGTTTTTGGCAATGGTGACGATATTTCTCTCACGCAAATCTTGGCTTCTACCTTTGCCAATCTACCCCTCGATCCCGATGAAGCCTATAACGTTACCCAAAATATCACCCTTCCCAACACAGTGGCGGGCAACGGGTATTTACTGGTTAAGACAGATAACTTTAATGGGCAATTAGAGAGTAATAAAACCGATAATATTCGTTCGGTTGCGATCGCTGTTAACGCACCAAATCTCGTCATTTCTAACCCCACATCTCCTCCCTCGGCGGCGGTACTTGGTCAAACAATTCCTCTCTCTTGGCGAGTCACTAATACGGGAACGGTTTCTGCCCTTGCGGGTTGGAATGATCGCGTTTATTTATCCGACGATGGGCTGTTAGATAGTAATGATGTGAATATTAGCGAATTTTACCGACCGAATTCCCTCGCCCCTAATGCCAGTTATACCAATAATCAAAATATTTTCTTACCCGCTACCAGTATTGGCGATCGCTATCTGTTATTTGTCACCGACGCTTCTCGGTCCCAAGGAGAAACCAACGAAACCGATAATATCATTGCTACTCCCATCACCATCACCGCGCCCGATCTGACCGTCACTGCTGCCACCGCCCCCACCACAGCAGTTACCAGTGGAACCCTCAATGTCTCCTGGACAGTAACCAATGGGGGTGATGTCGTAGCCTCGGCGGATTGGAGCGATGAAGTTCGTTTATCGACGAATACGATTTGGGGAGATTTTGATGATCGTTCGATCACCTCTGGCACGGTTTCGATCGCCGCCCAAACCCCCTTAAATCCCAACAGCAGTTACACCATTGAGCGAACTGTCACCCTGCCGAGTGTGGCTGCAGGGAATTATCATCTCCTGTTCCGTGCCGATCGCAGTAACCAGCAAGGGGAAACCAACGAAGAGAATAATGTTCGCTCGCTGCCCATTGCGATCGCTGTTCCCGATCTGGTGGTTGCTGCTGCGGCTGCGCCTACGAACGGCATTGCTAGTCAGAGTATTGCGGTGTCGTGGACGGTAACGAATCAAGGAACGGTGGATGCTGCGGCTGATTGGTACGACTCGGTCTATCTGTCCACGAATAATACTTTTGAGGGCTTTAATGACAGTTGGATTGCCAGTGATCTAATATCGACCCAAACCCCTCTACTGGCAGGGAATAGCTACACCTTTACTCGTAATGTCACCTTACCCAACCGTCCTGCCGGAGACTATTTTCTCTTATTTCTAGCCGATGATGCCTATCGGTGGGGTAATAATTATCAGCGTGAAACGGATGAAAATAATAACGTTCGTGCCGTTCCCATCACGATTGGGGTTCCCGATCTGACGGTGTCGGCAGCGACGGCTCCTAGTTCAGGGGTTTTAGGAGGGGCGATCGACGTTTCCTGGACAGTTACCAATACCAGTACCGTGACAGCACCCGCCGATTGGAGCGATCGCATCTACTTTTCTACGGACGAGGTCTGGAATCCCTCTAGCGATACCCTGATTACGTCGGAAGCGATCGCCACCCAAACGCCCTTAAACGCCGGACTCAGTTATACGGTTAACCGGACGATTACCCTGCCGAATGTGGCTTCAAGCGGTAGTGGTTATCTGCTGTTTGTTGCCGATGGGAATGCTAATCAGGCAGAAAGCAACGAGAATAATAACGTTCGCTCGGTTCCCTTTACCCTCAACGCACCGAACCTGACAGTAACGGGGGCGACGGCACCCAGTTCGGTTTCCCTAGGCAGTACAATCGCTGTCACCTGGACAGTGGCCAATTCGGGACAATTTCCTGCGAATGCGAATTGGTACGATTCAGTTTATCTGTCCGATAACGAGACTTTCGAGACGAGTGATGTATGGCTAGGCGAACGCTGGTCGGGTAATAGCCAACCAATAGCGGTAGGAGGAACTTACACTGGAACCCGTAATATCACCCTACCCACGACGACAACGGGCAATCGTTATTTACTATTCATTACTGATCGGTATGCGAATTACTCGACGACATTCAATAACCGTCAAGGTGAAACCAACGAGAACGATAACGTTTTCGCCCTACCGATTAACATCTCCTCGGCCGATCTAGTTCTGGAATCGGCGATCGCTCCGAGTGGCGGCATCATCGGCAACCCCATTACCCTGTCTTGGACGGTAAAAAACCAAGGCACAGGGGAAGCTCCCCAAGATTGGTGGGATTACGTTTACCTATCCTTGAACCAGACCCTAGACGGCTCCGATACGCTCCTCGTCAACGAAGCGATCGCCACCCAAACCCCCCTCGCGGCAGACGGCAGCTACACGATCAACAAAACCGTTAACCTCGCCAGTATTACCCCCGGTACGCGTTACCTGATCTTCGTGGCCGATGGTTCTGGCAATCAGGGAGAAATCAACGAGACGAATAACCAGCGAGTCGTTGAAATTGTGGTAACGGCTCCCGATCTCATCGTCTCCACAGCTAATGCGCCAACAACCGCAATCACGGGCAGTAATATTGCTGTGTCGTGGACAACCACCAATCAGGGAACTTCGGAAGCCTCGGCAGATTGGTCGGACGCGGTTTACCTGTCAGGAGATAGCCTATTCGATGGGTCCGATATATTCATCACCTCGGAAGCGATCGCCAGCCAAACGCCCCTCGCCGCCGGAGCCAGCTACACCATTAGCCGTAACATCGCTTTACCGAGTAATGTATCGGGCGATCGCTTCCTGTTATTTGTGGCCGACAATTCCAATGCTCAAGGCGAGGTCGATAACACAAATAATGTCCGTGCTGTACCGATTGGCATTAATGCTTCGGCGATTCTCTCCTTCAGTGCCGCTACGTTCCGAGTCAATGAAGACGGTATGGCGATCGCACCAGTGACGATCGAGCGTAGCGGCATCATTACCGAGTCGGTGAGTGTCACCCTCAACCTGAGTAACGGCACGGCGATCGCAGGGAGTGACTATAATAACACCGCAATTACGGTTAACTTCGCCAACGGAGAAACCAGTAAAACCGTCACCATTCCCATCGTTAACGATAGCCAATTGGAAGCAGACGAAACCGTCAACTTAACCCTCTCTAACCCAACGGTTGGCGCAATATTAGGAACCCAGACTACAGCAGTTTTAACCATCATTAACGATGACTTACCCCAACCTGGAACAATTAACCTCAATAACAGTAACTACACCGTTAACGAAAATAATGGTACAGCAAGCATTACCCTAACTCGTACTAATGGAAGTGACGGGGAAGTTAGCGTTATCCTAACCCCTAGTAATGGAAGTGCGATCGCACATGGTGACTATACCAACACACCCATTACAGTCACCTTTGCTAACGGACAAACCAGCAAAATTGTTACTATTCCTATCAATAATGACACCATTTATGAACCAACAGAAACCGTCAACTTAACCCTTTCCAATCCCACAGGTGGCGCCACCTTAGGAACCCAACAAACCGCCACCCTAACGATTATTGATAATGACGCAGTACCAGGAGTCATTCAATTTAGCAATGGGACTTATTCAGTCAATGAGAATGGAACCCCTGTTACCGCAGTTACTTTAACTCGTAGCAATGGAAGTGATGGCGCAGTTAGTGTCAGAATCAATCTAACAAATGGAACAGCAACAGCACCATCTGACTACAATAACACCCCAATTACGGTTAACTTCGCCAACGGAGAAACCAGTAAAACCGTCACCATCCCCATCGTTAACGATAGCCAATTTGAAACAGACGAAACCATCAATCTCAGTCTGTCTAATCCCCAAGGTGGCGCAACATTAGGAACCCAAACTACAGCAGTTTTAACCATTCTTAACGATGACTTACCGCAACGGGGAACAATTAGCCTCAATAACGGCAACTACACCGTTAACGAAAACGGAACCGCCAATATCACCTTAACTCGGACTAATGGAAGTGATGGTGAAGTTAGCGTTATTCTAACCCCTAGTAATGGCAGTGCAGTCGCAGGAGACGACTATACTAATACCGCCATTACTGTCACCTTTGCTAATGGAGAAGCCAGTAAAACGGTGACAATTCCCCTCATCAATGACACCATTTATGAACCAACAGAAACCGTCAACTTAACCCTTTCTAATCCCACAGGTGGCGCAACCTTAGGAACCCAACAAACCGCCACCCTAACGATTATTGATAATGACGCAGTACCAGGAGTCATTCAATTTAGCAATGGGACTTATTCCATCAATGAGAATGGAACCCCCGTTACCGCAGTTACTTTAACTCGTACCAATGGAAGTGATGGGGCAGTTAGTGTCAGAATCAATCTAACAAATGGAACAGCAACTGCACCATCTGACTACAATAACACCGCAATTACGGTTAACTTCGCCAACGGAGAAACCAGTAAAACCGTCACCATCCCCATCATTGATGACAGTATCTTTGAAGCGACAGAAACCATCAATCTCAGTCTATCTAATCCCACCAACGGCGTAACAATCGGCTCACAAAACAGCGCAATTGTCAATATTATTGACAACGACTTTAAACCCACCTTAACCCTTACTATTAGTGGGGAACAAGTCACCGAAGGTAACACCATTCAGGGAACAATCACCCGCAATACCGACACCACAGAACCCTTAACAGTCACCTTAGTTAATAGTGAAAATAGTCAAATTACTGTACCGACAACTGTTACTATTCCCACCGGTGCAAATTCAGCCAACTTTAATATTAATGCGGTTGATGATACCTTAATTGAACTAGCGAAAAACTACACCATTATTGCCACAGCACAAGGATTTGTTAGTGGTTCAGATACCCTAGCAATTATTGATAATGATGCAGTTACGTTAACCCTAAGCGTTGAGACCAGCAATATTAACGAAAATGGGGGTAAAACAACAGCAACAGTTACTCGTAATCTCGTTACCGATACACCACTACAGGTACAACTATCCAGCAACAATACTAACGCCGCAACCGTCCCTGCTACTGTTATCATTCCCGCCAATCAAGCATCTGTCACCTTTGAAATAACCGGAGTTGATGATACCGTTTTAGATGGTAATCAAACAGTTACCATCACCGCCAAACCTACCTATACAGGGACAAACTTAGCAACCGATACAGGAACCGCAACCACTAATATTAATATCATCGATAACGAAAGTCCCACTTTAAAAGTCGTTATTGACAAAGATGTTATCTCAGAAACAGGAACCGCAACAGCAACCCTTACCCGTAATACTAATACCAGCAGCGACTTAATTGTTACCCTCAATTCCAGCGATACCACCGAAGCAACAGTCCCCAACACAGTAACAATTGCTGCGGGACAAACTTCAGCCACTTTCACTATTACCGGAATTAGTGACGGAATCAACGACGGTAGTCAAACAGTAATAATTACCGCTTCAGCCACAGGATTAAATAGTGGCAGTGATAGCTTAGAAATCACCGATATTAATGTTCCTGATTTAGTCGTCACTCAATTACAAGGAATCCCCCCAACTTATACAACCAAGCAGTCTCAATTTACCTACACAGTCACCAATAACGGAATTATCGCTGCGACGGGAAGCTGGAAAGACCGAGTTTATTTATCAACCGATAATAAGTTAGACACCAACGACACCTTATTAGGAGAATTTGGCTTAGGAAGTACAGAAACTCCAGCCAATTTATTAGCGGGAACCTCCTACAATCGCACAGTCACTTACTTTGCTCCCCGTAATCCAGGACAATATTACCTAATTGGGGTGACAGATAACGGAAATACCGTTAATGAAGGAGTCACAATTGGGGAAAGCAATAATACAACGATTACCCCAGTCACAGTAACACCTGCTTATCGTGGTACGGTTTATTCTGACACAGAAACTGCCATCGCCGGTAATCCCGTCACTCTCCGGGGACAAGCATTAAGTAATAGTGATAATTCTCCTGTAGCGTTTGAATTTGTCAAAGTCCGGGTAGAGAATAAGGGAAATATTCGAGAGTTTGATGCGTTTACCGATGGAAATGGTAATTTTGTCCGTCAATTTACTCCCTTACCCGGAGAAGCGGGAACTTATAATATCAATGCTTATTTCCCTGGGTTTGCGAGTGAAGATACTACCCCAGAAGATAGTTTTACTCTCTTAGGAATGCGGTTTGAACAAAATGACCAATTCTTAACGCAGGTTTCCCAACGAATTACCGAAGGAACCACCTTTAATGGGTCAGTGAAACTACAAAACCTCAGTAATCTAAGCTTATCGGGATTAACTGCTACAGTCAATGGTGCGCCAAGTGATTGGACAGTCAATGTCACCCCAGAGAAAACGAGTTTAGGGGGTAATGAAGAAATCACAGTCAATTACAGTATTAATGTCCCGGATGATAAATGGAGTTATTACAACTTTGGTCTGGGATTAAGTACCGCTGAAGGCGTTACCGCAAATCTACCAATACGAGTAGATGTAGCGCGACTATTACCCCGTTTAGTTGCAGATACCAGCAGTTTACAAGCTGCGATGTTGCGGGGAGGTCAAACAATAGTCGAGTTTACGGTTAGTAATCAAGGGGAAATTGCGTCAGGACAATTAAATATTCTGCTTCCTAATGCGTCTTGGTTAAAGTCTGCTTCTTCGGTTACTTTACCGTCTTTAAATCCCGGTCAATCAACTAAAGTTTCGTTGTTATTACAACCATCAGCAACCCAAGAGTTGACAGTTTATAACGGAAATGTAGTTATTTCCGGGGATGAAGCATCCTTAAGTTTACCGTTTAATTTCCGAGCGATTTCGGAAGCGAAAGGGAATCTTAATATTAGTGTTGTTGATGAATTATTCTTTTTTGCGGAAGGTTCACCCAGGTTAGAAAATGCGACAATTACCCTATTAGATCCCTTTACAGGAACCGTCATTTCCTCAGAAAAAGATGCCGATGGGATATTGTCTAAAACTGATTTAGCGGAGGGGTATTATAAACTGCGGATTACTGCGGATAATCATGATGCTTATGAGCAGAATATTTATATTGGTGCGGGAGAAACAGAGAATATCCAGGCATTTTTGTCAAGACAAACGGTTAAATATACTTGGACAGTAACGCCGACTGAAATTGAAGATAAATATATTATTACGGTTCAATCGACGTTTGAAACCAACGTCCCAATTCCGACGGTGGTTATTGAACCTTCATCTCTAGATTTTGCTGATTTACAAGCAGTTGGTCAAGTTATGCAAATTGACATGAAAGTTACTAATCATGGCTTAATTGCAGCGAATGACATTGCTTTAAATATAGGTGAGCATCCATTTTATAAGATTGAGCCTTTAATCAATGGGGTTGACATTTTAGCCGCCAAAAGTTCGATTACTATTCCAGTCAGAATCACCCGAATTGCTGATTTTGATACTTTAGCAAGTAGTGGTGAAATCAGTACATCTTCAGGAATTCAAGTGCCTTGTTCATTCTCGCTAGGGTTGAGTTATGATTATGAATGTGCTGGACAGAAAATTAAAAGAGCTTTTCCTATTCCTGTTCTTAATGTTGAAGGAAATTGTAATTTAAGCTTAAATCCACTTCCTTTCCCCTATCCTAGTTTTGGTGGTTCTAATGGACCTGGTGGACCTGGTGGATCTGTTAGTGGGATAGTTATTCCAGATTTTAAAGTAACTTCTTCTGACTGTGATCCTTGTAACGAAAAACTAAAACAGGCAGTTCTTAAGTGTGTTGAAAAATTTATTCCATTTACTGATTGGCAAAAATGTATTAAAGATACTTATAAGTGTGTAGCTAGTTTTGGGAATCCCTCTGGACAAAGTGGTAGTGACTATTGGACTTGTGTTAAAGCTGTTTGGAACTGTATTTATGCAACAACAAAAACTCTCCAACCCTTTAAATGGTTAAAGTATCTGGAATGTGGTTATGAAATCATTCAAGCTTGTTTATTTCCTAGTGGTGGAGATTTTGCAGGAGGAGGAGCTGCTTTTAGTGCTGATACGTCATCTTTGCTCCAGTCAAGCTCAATTCCTGAATCCGCAATAAAACTTGTAAGTGATAATTTAAAGTCTCTTCAGTACCTTATTGATGCACAAACTTTACTATTTGGAGATTTTGTTTGGTGGCAAGCAGCAGAACTAAACGAAAATACTTTTAGCAATTGGGTGGGCGAATTCAATGCAAGAACTGAGGGAACGAAAGCATCTGATGTTAAGATTTCTGATCAAGAAAGAAGTGAATTATTAAGTTTAACTCCACCGGAGGGAATAACCGCATCAGATATTAACAAATTTTTAGATCGCTGGAATCGCACCATAGATTATTGGGAAGCAGGTATATTTAATTCTGAAGATGTAGAAAATGAACAAGATAAAGATTTTTTAGCGATAGATATTTGGCAAAATGCTCTAGCAAAAGCTAATGAATCTATTGAAGTTAGTGAAGCAGCAGGTTTTGCTGATTTAGGAGAGCAATTCTACGACGGTGTGCAGGAATTAAAAGAAGCCTTAGATGGTAGTGGAGGAGTCTGCGCCAAAGTTAAAATCAAAATCGACCAAGAAGCAGTAATGACTCGCGCTGCCTTCCTTGGCAATTTAGAAATCGAAAACGGAAACCCCACCAACCTAACTAACCTCGCCGTCACCCTTCAAATCAAAGATCAAAACGGCAACATTGTCAACGATAAATTCGGCATTACCGACCCCATCCTCAGCAATATCACCGCCGTTGACGGGACAGGAATCTTAACCGGAGATAACCCCAACACTCCCCAAAAAGAAGGAATTGGCAGCGCACAATGGACCTTTATTCCTACCAATTTAGCCGCGCCAGAAACCCCCACTCAATACAACATTGGTGGCACACTTTCCTACCTCGAAAACGGCAAAACTATCACCGTCCCCCTCCTAGCGAGTCCTGTAACCGTCTATCCCCAAGCCGAACTTTACCTCGACTATTTCCATCAACGAGATGTCTTCGCCGATGACCCCTTCACCGATGACATTATCGAAACATCCGTCCCCTACTCCCTCGCTGTCCTCATCAGAAATGAAGGAAAAGGAGACGCAAAAAACCTGAGAATCACCTCCGGACAACCGAAAATCGTTGAAAACGAAAAAGGCTTACTAATAGACTTTCAAATCATCGGTTCCGAAGTCAACGGACAAGGCGTTACCCCCTCCCTAACCGTCAACTTTGGCGACATCAAAGCCGGAAAAACCGCCGTCGCTGACTGGTTACTCAAATCCAGCCTACAAGGGAAATTCATCGACTACAAAGCCACCTTTGAACACATCAACAGCCTCGGTAAAGCTGAACTTTCCCTCATCAAAGAAGTCAAAATCCACGAACTAATTCATACAGTCCAAGTCAATCATTCCAACCCCGACAACTTACCCGACTTCCTCGTTAACGAAACCTTTGACGCACAATTCACCCCCGATATAATCTACTTTAGCAGTGGCGGAACCGCACCCGTCAAAGCCGTCAAAAACGCCACCATTGACGCAACCCCAACCCTCAGCGACTTAACCGTTCAAATTACCGCCACCGTCCAAGATGGCTGGACTTATTTCCGCTTAGATGAACCCAGTAACAGTCAATACGACATCGTTAAAATCTTGCGGTCTGACGGTACAGAAATTGGCTTAGATAACTTCTGGACAACCGACCGTACCTTCCCCGCTACCGGTCGTCCAACCTATGAAAACATCCTCCATTTCTTTGACAATAACGCCACAGGAGGAACGAAAACCTACACGGTTGTTTATACCCCCGGCGGACCCACTATTACCGACATTATTGATGTTAGTCCAGACCCACGCGCCACAGCAGTTAACGCCATTACCGTTGACTTTTCCGAACCCATACAAGCCAGTAGTTTCGACTACAATGACATAAGCTTAACCCTAAACAATGGCACAAACTTAATCAACTCCACCGTCACCATTGTTTCCCTCTCTTCCACCCGTTATCAAATCAGCGGATTAAACACCCTAACCAACAATGAGGGAGACTATATACTCACCATCAACGCCACAGGAATCCAAGACACCAGTGGTAAATTTGGTAGCGGTTCACTAACAGAAACCTGGAAGAAAACCGCTGGCGGTAATGCCGACACCACCCCACCAGTAGTAACAGATATTGCCAATCTATTAATCAACCCGCGTAATCAACCAGTTCCCTCTTTAACCGTCACCTTCTCCGAAAAAATTGACCTCAGTACCTTCACTTGGCAAGATATTACTCTCACCCGTAATAGTGGCGGCAATTTAATTAACAATACCGTCACCATTAGCGCCATTAATGACACCAACTATCGGATTAACGGATTGAGTGGATTAACCACAACCGATGGAACCTATAACCTGACAGTTAACGGTAGTGGAATCCAAGACTTATCCGGTAACTCAGGAAATGGAACCCAGTCCGAAACCTGGGTAATGGATACCATCGCACCCGCAATTCCTACTAACATTACAGTCACCAATCCCCTCACCCCTTCAGGGATAAATACTGCAAACCTCGCGCCATTACAACCCCTGACAGTATCAGGACAAACCCGAATTGATACCACCAATCCCACCATTAGTGGACAATTAGGAGAAACCGGATTAAAAGTCTTCTTCTACGACAAAATCACCAATCAACTCTTACAACAAGCAACCGTAAGCGGAAGCCAATTTAGTAGTCAAGTTCAACTTCCCTCACCTGGCGCAAGAGACATAGAAATCCGGGTAGAAGATACCGCAGGAAACACCACCAATACAACCCTAAGTCTATTTGCAGACATCACCCAACCAGTCCTTACCCAATTTATCAACGTTCTCACCTCAACCGCCAACCCCATCAACAGTATTGACGTTCAATTCTCCGAACAAATTAACCTCAATACCTTCGATAAAAGTGATATTACCTTAACCCGTGATGGTATCCCCCTCACCCTACCTAATACCGTAACCGTTGAAT
The DNA here is from genome assembly GCF_027531105.1 of Microcystis sp. LE18-22.4A. Taxonomy (NCBI): domain Bacteria; kingdom Bacillati; phylum Cyanobacteriota; class Cyanophyceae; order Chroococcales; family Microcystaceae; genus Microcystis; species Microcystis sp. LE18-22.4A. Next base: position 6,620 of record NZ_JAPZRB010000601.1, on the reverse strand, counting down.
ATCTCTCTGACACAACCTACCGCATTAACGGATTAGGCGACTTAACCAACACCCCCGGTATCTATAGCTTACAGGTTGACGCAACCACCATCGAAGACAACGCCGGAAATAACGGCGACGCAGCCAAAACCACAAGCTTTACCATTACTCCCCCTCCCACCCCAGGAGTCACCTTAACCCAAACAGCCGGAAATACCACCGTCACCGAAGGAGGTAACACCGATACCTACTCTCTCGTCCTCAAAACCCAACCCACTGCCGATGTCACCATTACCCTAACCAGTAACAATCAAATCACCCTCAATTCAACTAGCCTTACCTTCACCACAACCAACTGGAATACTCCCCAAAACGTCACCATTACCGCAGTAGATGACACCCTAACAGAAGGGAATCATACTGCTACCATTACCCACAATATCAGCAGTACAGATACCAACTACAACGGGTTAACCATTGGGACGGTTAATGTAACCATTCAAGACAACGACGCAGAAATCAAAGGGACAGTTTGGAACGATATTGATGGCAATGCCGTTAATAATAGCGAACCCAGTTTATCAGGCTGGACAGTTTACTTAGACACCAACAATAACAACCAACTCGATACCGGAGAAACCACAACTCAAACTAATGCTAACGGCGACTATACATTTAATAACCTGCGTCCAGGTAATTATAACGTCGCTCAAGTAGTACAAACAGGCTGGAAACAAACCTATCCCATCCTCAATATCACCACCACAGCGGCGGATATTCCCCTCGCCATTCCCACTTTAGAACTAATTTCTCCCGCTACAAGTAATCAAACCCAACTCAACTTCAGCACCAGCAACTACACAGTTACAGAAGACGGAACCGCCATCAGCGAAATTATCATCATCCGTAGCGGAAACCTCACAGGAACAGTCACAGCCACCCTAACCTTTAGCGATGGAACCGCCAAAGGTTGCGCTTGCGCCGCTAGTTCCGTCAACAATGATTTTAACCACAATCCCATTACCATCACCTTCGCCGAAAACGAAATCAGTAAAGTCATTCCCGTCCAAAACGCCATCTTAAATAATCCCAACGCTATCCGCATTCGGAATGATAATAAAGTCGAAGGAAACGAATCCTTTACCATCAATCTCACCAACCCCACCAGTGGCGCAACTCTGGGGAATCAAAGTCAGGCAACCGTCACCATTCTCGATGATGAATCTCCCAATAATAATCCAATCACACCGCCTATCTCCAATCCCAGTAACACCCTTTCTAACTCGCAAAATACTAACGCCACCAATCTCATTAACCTCGATAATTTCTGGTCAGATTCCCGCTTTACCAATATCAAAGGACAGGGACAAAGCATCGTTATTATTGACACCGGTGCCGACTTAAATCATCCCCTATTCGGTGCGGATGCTAATAATAATGGTATTGCTGACAAGATTATCTATCAATACGACTTTGCCGATAATGATACTGATGCCAGTGATAAAAACAATCACGGTTCCCACATTACCAGTATCGCCTCCCAAATTGCTCCCGATGCTAACTTAATTATCCTCAAAGTCTTTAAAGATAACGGTTCCGGGTACTTTGCTGACTTAGAAGAGGCCCTACAGTGGGTTAATACAAATGCGAACACATATAATGTCACCTCTGTCAACCTTTCTTTAGGAGATAATCAAAACTGGACAACCGCCACCGGACGCTATGGAATTGGCGATGAATTAGCCGCCATTGCCGGACAAAATATTCTCATAGCAGCAGCAGCGGGTAACAGTTTCTATACCTTTAATAGCACCCCCGGATTAGCCTATCCAGCAGCCGACCCGAATGTAATCTCCGTCGGTGCAGTTTGGGCCGATGATTTCGGTTCTGGCAGCTTCAGTAACGGTGCTAAAGACTATACAACCGCAGCAGACCGAATCGCCAGTTTCTCCCAACGTCATCCCCTTTTAGATGTATTTGCTCCAGGAATTTTAATCAGTGGCGCCAATGCAACTGGTGGGACAATTACCATGGGTGGCACATCTCAAGCCGTGCCTTACATTAGCGCAATTGCTACCCTTGCTCAACAGATTGCTCAAACTTATTTAGGACGGGAATTAACCTTAACTGAATTTCGTACCTTATTAGACACAACTAGCAACTTAATTATTGATGGGGATGACGAAAACGATAACGTTACCAATACAGGAATCAGTTATCCTCGAATCAATGCAATTGCTTTAGCAGAAAGCATACTCACCCTCAATGACAGTAATTCTGGCTCAGGTGTAGTTAACCCAGGAAATAACAATAATAATGGCTCTAACACAGTCACTAATACCGTCAGTTTAGTTCATAATGTCACCCTGACTGGAGGACAGATACTAACGGGAATTAACTTCGGTAATCAGCAACTTCCCAGCAATCAACCACCAACTCTGAATAACATTAATAAGAGTGGGGATGAAGATAAACCCATCAACTTTAGCCAAAGTGATTTTACTTCAGCTTTCAATGATGCTGATGGTAATACTCTCGTTAAGATAGAGATTACTGCTTTACCTAATAACGGTGTTCTCCAACTGAATAATACAGCAATTGCACTCAATCAAGAAATTGCTGTCAGCGACTTAAATAATCTCACTTTTACACCAAATACCAACTTTAACGGTAATGTTAGTTTTAGTTGGAACGGGTTTGACGGGAGTGTTTATGCAGATAATGCGGCGACAGTGAATATCACTGTTAACCCAGTAGATGATGCACCAACTGTCCTCAATCCGATTACTGATGTCAATGTTAATGAAGATGCAGCTAATACCGTCATTGATTTAACTAATATCTTCACTGATATTGATAATGACATTGTTTCAATTGTTAAATCAGTATTCCTCAATGACAATACAGGATTAGTCACTGCTACCATCGTTGACAATCAATTAACTCTAGACTATCAAGACAATCAATCTGGGATAGCTAATATTACGATTCGGGGAACATCCAACGGTAAAACTGTTGATGATACTTTCCTAGTCACAGTTAACCCAGTAGATAATCCACCAACTGTCCTCAATCCCATTACAGATGTCAATGTTGACGAAGATGCCGAAAATAGTGTTATTAACTTAAGTAATGTCTTTAGTGATGTTGATGGAGATGTGATTGTTAAATCAGTATTCGTCAATAACAATCCGGGATTAGTCACCGCTACCATCGTTGACAATCAGTTAATCCTCGACTACCAAGACAATCAATCTGGGATAGCTAATATTACGATTCGGGGAACATCCAACGGTAAAACTGTTGACGATACTTTCGTCATTACAGTTAACCCAGTTGATGACGCACCAACTGTCATCAATCCCATTACAGATGTCAATGTGGGTGAAGATGCAGCTAATACCGTCATTGATATAAGCAACGTCTTTAGTGATGTTGATGGAGATGTGATTGTTAAGACAGTCTTTGTCAATAGCAATCCAGGATTAGTCACTGCTACCATCGTTGACAATCAGTTAACCCTCGACTATCAAGATAATCAATCTGGGATAGCTAATATTACAATTCGGGGAACATCCAACGGTAAAACTGTTGACGATACTTTCGTTGTCAATGTCGGTGCAGTCGATAATCCACCAACTGTCCTCAATCCCATTACAGATGTCAATGTTGACGAAGATGCAGCTAATACCGTCCTTGATTTAACTAATATCTTCACCGACATCGATAATGACCCGACTTCAATTGTTAAATCAGTATTCATCAATGACAATCCGGGATTAGTCACCGCTACCATCGTTGACAATCAGTTAACCCTTGACTACCAAGACAATCAATCTGGGATAGCTAATCTGACAATTCGGGGAACATCCAACGGTAAAACTGTTGATGATACCTTTGCGGTAACTGTCGGTGCAGTCGATAATCCACCAACTGTCCTCAATCCGATTACAGATGTCAATGTTGACGAAGATGCAGCTAATACCGTCATTGATTTAAGCAATGTCTTCACTGATATTGATAATGACATCGCTTTAATTGTTAAGACAGTCTTTGTCAATAGTAATCCGGGATTAGTCACTGCTACCATCGTTGACAATCAGTTAACCCTCGACTACCAAGACAATCAATCTGGGATAGCTAATATTACGATTCGGGGAACATCTAACGGTAAAACTGTTGATGATACTTTCGTCATTACAGTTAACCCAGTAGATGACGCACCAATCGTCCTCAATCCGATTACAGATGTCAATGTTGACGAAGATGCAGCTAATACCGTCCTTGATTTAACTAATGTCTTTACTGACATCGACAATGACATCGCTTTAATTGTTAAATCAGTATTCGTCAATAACAATCCGGGATTAGTCACCGCTACCATCGTTGACAATCAGTTAACCCTCGACTATCAAGACAATCAATCTGGGATAGCTAATATTACAATTCGGGGAACATCCAACGGTAAAACTGTTGACGATAGCTTCGCCATAACAGTTGCATCTGTCAATGATGCACCCACATTGCAACAGGAAATAGCCAATCAAACCGCCACCGAAAATCAACCCTTCAGCTTCACCATTCCCGCTAATACCTTCACAGATATTGACGGCGATAATCTCACCTACACCCTAGCAACAGAAACAGTCCTCCCCAGTGGCATCACCTTTGATGCCGCCACGGGAACCTTCAGTGGCACTCCCTCCGATACTGCTTCCGGTACTTATAACCTGACAGTAATCGCCAGCGACTCAGCCGGAGAAAAAGCCAACGATAGCTTTAGCCTCAACGTCCTCAACGCCGTCAACGGCGACAGCAGTAATCAAACCGTCAACGGTACTAGCGGCGACGACCACATCAACGCCGGGGCCGGTAACGATACCGTCAACGGCGGTGAAGGCAACGATATTCTCGACGGCGGACCAGGAAATGACCGACTCGCAGGCGGTCCCGGTGACGACACCTACATTGTCGATAGCAGCCGCGACGTAGCCATTGAAAATGCTGGAGAAGGCAAAGATACCGTCAAATCCTCTGTCAATTACACTCTCACCGTCAACATCGAAGACCTCACCTTAGCAGGCAATGACAACACCAACGGCACAGGTAACAACCTAGATAATCTCATCACCGGCAACAGCGGCAATAACCTACTCAAGGGATTAGATGGCAACGACACCCTTATCGGTGGCGCCGGTAACGACACCCTGATTGGTGGAAAAGGAAATGATATTCTCACCGGCGGCGATGGCAGCGACTCATTCCTCTTTGGCAGTGGTGCTATCTTTAATAGCAGTGACTTTGGAGTTGATAGTGTCAGTGACTTTATCAAAGGAAGTGACAAAATTATCCTGAGTAAAACCTCCTTCAATGCTCTTGTCAGTACCGTCGGCAATAGCTTACAAACCGCCGAATTTGCCAGCATCAATGATGCTGCTAACGAACTAAATCTAGTTGGTTCCAGTAATGCTAAAATCGTTTACAATTTAGCAACAGGTAATCTGTTCTACAATCAAAACGGTGCCACAGCAGGATTAGGTAATGGCGCACTTTTTGCCACCTTCAACGGCATCCCACAGTTAAGTGAGAATGACATTTTTCTCCAAGCTTAAGTAAACAGCCAGCGAAATATTCCATCTCGCAATTAACCATATATCAGGAAAATTACTCATGTTTAAACTCCCAACTTTAACCTTAATTACTGTTGCTAGTTTGCTGGCTTCTAATCTTGAAGCCTCCCACGCCGCTGTTGTCAATGGAAGTTTTGAAACTGGTAATTTTTCTGACTGGAATACCAGTGGACAAGCGAGCCTTGAAACTTCAAGTTTTGGCGTTACACCGGTTAACGGAAGTTATCAAGCAGTGTTACAAACTTGTGTTTTTGTCGGTGCTTGTGACGACAATCAACCCTTGACTAATGCTAAGGATTTAGAATCATTTCTCGGCTTATCAGTTAATGAGTTAAGCAATCTATCGGTTGTTGAAGGCTCGGCTATTAAACAGACTATTACTGCTAATGCTGGCGATGTTTTCAGCTTTTCTTGGAATTTTCTGACCGATGAAGATGCGACTAATGTAGATTACAACGATTTCGCTTTTTTTACCCTTAATAATACTTTATATTCTTTGGCGGATATTATTAAATCTAGTTTTCCAGTTAATCCCTCTTTTTCCCATTTAAAGAAAGAAACAGATTATCAAACCTACACGATACCAATATCGGTGACTGGAAATTATATTTTAGGGTTTGGGGTAGTTGATGTGGATAAGACAGGGGGAGGAAATGCTGCTGTAAATTCAGCTTTATTAGTTGATAATATCAAGCTTACTAATATTGCCAAAGTTCCTGAACCTGATACTCTTTTCGGACTATTATTAACCCTAGGATTAGCCAGCAAGTGCAAGCGCCAGAATTGTTAACATCACCCGCTATCAAGAAAAAGGGTTTCTTAAAGAAACCCTTTTTCTGCGTCAGTATATCACAAAAATTGCTTCGGTGCTTCAAGATAACTGATAACTGATAACTGATAACTGATAACTGATAACTGATAACTGATAACTGATAACTGATAACTGATAACTGATAACTGATAACTGATAACTGATAACTGATAACTGATAACTGATAACTGATAACTGAT
>NZ_JAPZRB010000033.1:0-3321 GCF_027531105.1 Microcystis sp. LE18-22.4A | reverse complement strand
AAATCCTTATCTGGCAAGAGACTTAATTGATTAGTTCGCTCTAGATCAAAAATAATTGACAAAAATCGCCAAATGCCTTTCTATATAAGGGTTCCATCCCTTATAACCCCCGTCCATTGCATAACAAAAACCGAAGAACCCAACTTCTTCGGGTACAGTCAGGATTATTGCCTCAATCAATTCAGGTGTTTATTCGGTGTAAATATGAATAAATTCGATAAAATCAGTTAATTATGCGGAAATATCTCCGTTTAAAACTAAATAAAAAATATTTACACTAATCAACCGCATCTTTTATGCTATCATTTCTAGGAACGGGTTATTTTTAATAATGTCCCCATTTGATCAAAGACAATGCTTGCTTTAGAACAGCTTTATGAACGGGAGTATGATCGCTGGTTAAGCGAGACGATCGAGTTATTAAAAAATCGTCAGTTAGATCAGTTAGATTACGAACATTTGATCGAGGAGTTGGCAACTTTAGGACGGAGCGAAAAAACTGCTGTTAAAAGTTTAAGTTTGCAAATAATAATCCAGCTGCTACTCTATCAATTTTGGACAACAGAAAGAGAAAGAAATAGTAATCATTGGACGGCAGAGATGATCACTTTTCGAGTACAATTAGAAGATAAGCTCACCACCAATTTAAGCAAATTTCTAGAACTAGAGTTAGACAATATCTATGAAAACGCTCGCTTAATTGCCGAAAAAAAGACAGGATTAAAAAATTTACCGATAATTTGTCCCTACTCTCTGAGACAAATTCTTGAGAAACAGTGGTTTCCCGATACAGATAATCAATAAACTCTCAAAAATATGGACTCTCACAACAGTGAACCGATTATAATTGCCGAAGCGGTGGAAAAATGGTATGATAACCGCTTTCATGCTTTGCGGGGAGTCAATCTCACCGTTAATAAACAGGAAGTTGTCGTGATTATGGGGCCGTCCGGTTCGGGAAAATCCACCTTTATTCGCACTTTTAACGGGTTAGAATCCTATCAAAAAGGCCGCATTATTATTGACGGAATAACTGTGTCCCACAACCTGAAAAATATCGAGGCAATCCGTCAGGAAGTCGGCATGGTTTTTCAACAATTTAACCTCTTTCCCCATCTGACGGTATTAGATAATGTCACCCTCGGTCCCATGTGGGTTCGCGGTTGGAAAAAAGCGCAAGCGGAGGAAATAGCGAGAAAACTCCTCGAAAAAGTTGGTATTCTCGAACAAGCACTTAAATATCCCCCTCAGTTATCGGGAGGACAACAGCAGCGGGTGGCAATCGTTCGCGCTTTGGCCATGCAGCCGAAGGTGATGTTATTCGATGAACCCACCTCAGCTTTAGACCCAGAAATGGTGCGAGAAGTCTTGGAAACGATGCAGAGTTTAGCCAAATCGGGGATGACCATGGTTTGTGTCACCCACGAGGTAGGATTTGCGCGAGAAGTGGCCGATCGAGTGGTATTTATGGATCAGGGTTTAATTTTGGAAATTGCCCCCCCAGCAGAATTTTTTAATCATCCCCAATCCGATCGAACTCAGCAATTTTTAGCAAAAATTCTTTGATTTTCCATGACTTGATCATTAAACCATCTCTTTTTCTTCTTCTACCTCCACTAAAAGGGGAACGAGATTTTCATTTAAACGACCGGCTCGAATTAATTCTGCGTAGGTATTAGCTTCGATATCGAGTAAAGTATCTTGAAATTGTTCGGCCACCACATCTTTTAATTGTGGATGTTCCTGTAGTAATTTTTGCAACTGATCCCGCAAGGACTTTAATTGTCCTTCCACCAGAGTTTTTTTGTGGCGATAAAATTCGGGATCGATATCGGGAAAACGTTCTGGTTGTTGCAGATAATTAGACACCCTAGTTAAAGCAATTTGACGAGCAATTAAGGCCGAATATTCGCTCCGAATCGGTTGATCACCGATAAGATTGAGGGCATTTAACAGCCATTGTATAGATAATCCTTGCACCAATAAAGTAAATAAAACCACCCCAAAAACCACGTCAATAATTTCTTGACGGTAGGGGATAGACGTAGGAACACTTAACGCTAGGGCGATCGAAACCGAACCGCGCAATCCTCCCCACCATAACACCGTTCTTTCCTTAAAACTGATCCTATTGCCCGTAATTAGGTTACTAATTCCCCCTAGTCCAAAAATGGACAGCAAACGGGAAACCACCATAGCGGCGATCGCTATTAAAATCCCGGTTAAGTGACTACCAAGACTCTCAAAACGGGTTTGATCGCCGATCAGTAAAAAGATGATGGAATTGACAAAAAAGGCGATAAATTCCCAAAATTCGCTAACTACCAGGCGCGTGCGGGGACTCATACCAATGCGGGAACCGAGATTACCGAGAATAATCCCGACAATTACCACCCCAATCACACCGGATCCGCCTAATTTTTCCGTGACGAGATAGGTTCCGTATGCAGAAACGAGGGTGAGAGACTGTTCCACGAAAGGCAGATCGAAGCGTTGGGTAAGGTAGGAAATGCCGAAACCGATCACGCAACCGACACCGATCCCAATCCCCACAAAGGTGCAGAAACGAGCGATCGTCACGGGGACGGAAAAGGTATCGACTCCCAAGGGAATCCCCACCAAGAGGACGAAAGCGACCACAGCGACCCCATCATTAAAGAGACTTTCCCCTTCCATCAGGATCGTTAGTTTTTTACTGGCCCCCAATTCTTTAAATAGGGCAATCACAGAGACGGGATCGGTGGCAGCTAGGGCAGCACCCAACAGAAAAGCGATCGATAGGGGTAAATTAGCAAAGATATGTAGGGGATAGGCGACTCCCAAAACGGAGATAATCACCCCGATAACGGCAAAAAGGACGATAGTAACCCAATATTCCTTTAATTTAGCCCAAGGAATATTCCAAGCGGCTTCAAAAAGGAGGGGAGGCAGAAAAATTTCCAGAATTAATTCCGGGGAAAGATTAACTAGACGCAAATCTAAAAAAGCTAAACCCATACCGACAATAACTAACAGCAGGGTGTAGGGAATTTTGCGGAGGAAGGCAACGGTTCTCGATAAAGTGGCGACACTCAAGGAAATGGTCAAAACTAGCAGGAATTGCTCTAAATTATGAGCGATCGCCTCGTTAGCAGTAGATTCTAGACTCATTATTTTCAGTTATCAGAGATGGGAGTGGGGTGTGGGGTGTGGGGTGTGGGGAAGTGGGGGGGTGGGGAATAGGGGTTAGGGGGACGGGGGGTGGGGGGGGGGGGGAAAGGGGGTGGTTAGAATAACTCAAAATCATCTCCTGAAGACCGGCGCACGGCTCAAGACTCACGA
>NZ_JAPZRB010000267.1:0-3310 GCF_027531105.1 Microcystis sp. LE18-22.4A | reverse complement strand
GATTCCCAAACCTCACGATTTAGGTTTCTGCTTCTTTCCCGAAGGATTTTTCGCACCTGCCTTAACAGATTTACTCTGTTCTGGTCTTATGGTCGCTCTACAGACTGACACCGCAAGCCCTGCGGCCAAAATATTTTTACTGGCGTTAATATCTCGGTCATGGTGAGTCCCACAGTCTGGACAATCCCATTCTCGAACATTTAACGGCATTTTCAAGGGCAATATACCCGCAATTACTACACCTTTTAGAGCTAGGAAACCATCTATCTAGGGTCTGCTGAAAAAGTTTTTCCTGGTGGCAGGGTGTAGGGTGTGGGGTGTGGGGTGTGGGGTGTGGGGTTTTACCCATTTTCACCTGGTCAATTACCTAATTTTCAGGCAAAAAGTCCCGGAATTTTCCCCTCAATCACTGCAAGGGTCGGGACTTTTTGAGGTCAAAAAAGTCTAAAAGCCTTATCCAACAAGGTTTTTAGATTTATTCAGCAAACCCTATCTATTTCGATGTAATTTCTTCCGTACCAACGGCATTTATAGGCTAATTGTCGAGTGATTTCTCCCCAACTAACATCTGATATAGCTTGAGCTAGTTTCGGGTTTTTTACAGGGTGAGAGCATCTCAAACGCTATTGACAATTGGCCAATTTTGTCATCCGCGTGGGCATTTCAAGTGATACCAGTCAATCAGAATAGTTACGAAATCGACCCAAATGGGTCGATTTTTGCTTAACAATTGAGATGGCAAATTCTCCTCAAATATGCCTGAATCGTGGGCAAGCAACTCACATAAAGTTCATTTTGTCAAGGATTGTTAAGATGCGCTTACCTTGGGGTTTTTTACCAGGTCTTTTACCGCTAAATTTTCAACTACAATCGTTTAGTTTTCACGAACTAATTGAGTGGTTAGCTTATGTAAATGGTCTTTTCTGCTATCGGTGATTCGAGCCTGAATCTTAGCTACTTTGATTCTTGCTTTTTCCCGATTTTTTGACCCTTTCTGTGTTCGAGAATCAACAATTACCGTCGCCTCATAAACAAGTTGTAGACAACGCCAATCAGCACCAAAACCAAAAGCAGGTGGATTAAGCCGCCGCCAATGTTAATGGAGAATCCTAACAACCAGAGGATGAAAAGTATAACAACGGCAGTCCAAACGAGATCAAACATATTTCCCTCCTTGATTTAGAGAAAAGTGATGAAAATTCAGTCATCGATCCTTAATTGAGTATATCTTGAACCTGATCTTTTACGTCTTCTACTGCATTGCGAACTTGGCTTTCGACTTGTTTAGCTTTTCCAGCAACTTGATCTTGGCGGTTGCCAGTAGCTTTACCTATCGCTTCTTGAGCTTTGCCTTCAATGTTCTTTGTGACTGCTTTTGCCCGCCCTTTTAACTTCATCTGGTCTTTTATATCTTCTGCTGCGTTACGAGCCTGACTTTCGACTTGCTTGGCTTTTCCCATCATCTGATCTTTGGGATCGCCTGTCATGTTGCCAATCGCTTCTTGAGCTTTGCCTTCAATATTTTTCGTAACTGCCTTGGCTCGATTCATGCTTGCGATTTGAGTCTGCGATTGGGTGGGTAAAGTTGCAGCCCAACTATTTGTAGTTCCAAAATCAAAAGCTATAGTAATTGCCAGCATTATAGTTAAAATAATGGTGACAAAAAAGCGACGAATCTGTTGAAGTGACATCATTTTAACTCCAAAAAAGAATTTGATGAATCGATGATACATGGATGATGAACAACTACTGTCTAGACCCTTTCGAGAAAGATTTTTCTAGTCTTTGACGGCGTAAGTTTACCGAGGGAGAGATCTTCGACTTCTTTGAGAAGCTAGATATCTGGTAATATTGGGTTTATTTACGCCGCCTTGTCCTAGTGTTTCACCTGTCTCGAAAGAAACCATTTTTTGAGGAAGAGTTCCGATGAAATCTGGGGTTCAATCATTTGTCTGAATGGCGGTTGCCGTGACAAACGACCTACTAATCAATAATTTTTTTGACTTCATCTTTCACATCTTCGATAGTGTGACGAACTTTTGCCTCTGCCTGTTTTTCCTTGCCCTCTGCTTGAGCTTTGGAATCACCAGTCAGATCTCCTACTGCTTCTTGAACTTTACCTTCGATATTTTTGGCGGTTGCCTCGGTTCTATCTTTTAAGCTCATGATGCTCTCCTTATTGAATTTGTTGGATTTGAGAACTGCTTACCTAAGTTGAGCTAACAATTCTGCTTCTGGTATTACTGTAACGGGTGGTTGTTTGATTTACTGTATGAATTGATTGAGTCTGTATGAATTGCTTGAATACGACACAAAATGTAACGATACCGTTTCTGCAAGCATAGAACTTACGCATTGACAAAAAGGCTTAAATGTGGGTGGTCTAATTTTGTTAGTCTTAGATACAATTTCTCTCTCGACTCTTGACAAAACCCTCTCCGATTTGATTTCCTGACACAAGGGCATCTCTTATAACAGAACAACTGATGAGAAACATTACGAAGCCAACAACTGCTCAATGTAATCTGGCTATTTACACCCTATTTTTGCTCGGCGAACCTAAATATATAAGCTGTGTTCGTTTGGCTCAAATTCTGGGCAATTTATCTCATGACAGTGTCAATCTTTTATTGTGGCGAGAGAACTATACACCCAAGGATTTGTTGGATGAAGTGGCTCCTCAAATCGAACTTGAAGGAGGAACAATCAGTACAGACGATATGGTAATTGACAAGCCTTATAGTCACCCAGCTAAAGCTGAGTTAATCGATTACTTTTACTGGTGGTAAACACAAAAAAGTAGTCAAAGGTATTAACGTAGTTACCTGATATTATACCGATTGTAAAGGAAGGTCAGTTCCCGTTAATTATTGAATCGTTAATAAACAGGAGGGTCAGACAAAACATGAATATTTCTTAGAAATGTTGGACGAAGTAAAAGCTTGGGGATTGAAACCAGAGACAGTCACAGGAGATAGTTGGTATGCTGCCAAAGAAACCATGAATACTCTTAAAGACAAGGGCTTTCGGGGTTTGTTTGCTCCTCATCGAAAATTTGGGTCTGAAACCCCGCCGTTTTACGGCGGCTTTGCTGTTAAATATGAGCATCGTTTACGAAATATATGCTAGTGTGAAAGGACATGGAAAAAGCCTATTCGTTTCGATTTTACCCCACACCCGAACAAGAGTCGCTATTGCGGCGCACATTGGGCTGTGTAAGATTAGTTGACAACAAAGCTCTCCATGTCAGAACACAAGCATGGTACGAAAAGCAAGAAAGAGTAGGCTACGCTCAAACTTCTTCAATGTT
>NZ_JAPZRB010000568.1:0-5433 GCF_027531105.1 Microcystis sp. LE18-22.4A | reverse complement strand
AAAACCACAAATTAGGTCAGAATTTCAGCTAAATTTATGAGTTGAGATAAGTTTTTTATGGGCAGATATTTTAAAACTGTCTCTTGAAGCTAATTATGATGATTATCTTGAAAAAAAATGATAATTAGACAGAAGTTCTCTATGTGAACAAGAGAACTTTATCTTCTTTTGTTTTCAAAATGAGAATTGCTGCGTAATTCCCCCCCCGCTGTTCTTCTTCGGGAGTCCTACCGAGAAGGAGATCAAGTGAAAAAAAGAACCCTGGCCAATCTCTCAAAATTACCCGATGATATTATCGACAATCTAAAACTGGCTCTTAAAGGAGCAACACTGCTTATTTAATTTTGCAGCTAATAGATATTGAAGAAGTATTTGGTAAAAGCTTATTAGATAAATTGCGCTATTTACAGAGTTTTATGTGTTAACATATCAGCTATGTACACTGGTTTAGGAAAATTGTCTATTCAATCTGAAAAATGGCGTTCTGGGGTTGTCATGTTCTTAAATGTAAAGTTTTGTTACGAGATTCAACATTTCTGTGTTTAAGGGTTTATGCTTATTTAAACTCCTAGTTTGCTATAATCAGTCTAGAAGAGCCAAATCCCTAAGCTCCCTCTCTGTACAAACTTTACAAGCATGAGTTGTTAATAGTTTTCCATGACAGGTTCGGTAGAGTCAGATAAATTAGCAATCTTTCCTAGAATAACATATGGACAATACCATCATAGAACTAGTAATTTTCAAGGCTAAAGCAGGTGTCAGCCAGTCAAGTTTGATGGCAGCAGTGAAAAAAACTAACCCCATTTTGCAAAAAATGGACGGGTTTTTAAGCCGAGAACTCAGTGTTACTGAAACGGGAGACAAATGGGCAGACATTGTACATTGGCGGAATATAACTTCAGCTAAAAAAGCAAGTCAGTCCTTTATGAATGAACCAGATTGCCAAGAATTTATTTCCCTGATTGATGAAACAACGATGACTTTTCTGCATTTAAGTTCAAGGTTCACTATTAATGGTTCTTTGTTACTTTGACTCTTCTGAATTTGGTATGCTTCTCGGCGTTTTATCAGGAGCTTAAAGGCTTGAAACACCTTCCAGATATAGCACTTTTCACGTTACTGAGGTATCGATAAGTTTTGCTAACAAATGGTTTAAGCCCCTTGCCCATACCTCATTCTGATAAAAACTGCTATCAATTTTTCCTGTTTTTTCCAGCTTTAAATTGAATTAATCCCTTGCCAGATAAGATTTTCAGATAATTGGAACATCGAGTATAATAAACTCAGATGAACCGTTACTTGGTATGATTCGATAGGGGAGCATAAATCGACTAAATCCTTAATCTGACAAGAGACTTAATTGATTAGTTCGCTCTAGAGCAAAAACAATTGACAAAAATCGCTAAATCTCTTTCTATATGAGAGTTTCATTCCTCATAATCCTGTACGTTGCATAGACAAATCGAAGAAGCCTATTAATTAGCCAAGTCATGGAGGGAATTGATGCTTACCGAACTTCCACTTGAAAAACTCAGAGCCAGGAAAGGATATCCCAGAAAATCTGAAATTCCAGAGGAGGTCTTAATTGTCCTCAATCAAGGAAAAATCGAGACAGTGAATCTCGTAGAATGGTTAGCCATTGATTTGCCTGTTCTGCTGCGGAATATTTTGACAGAAATAGGTTGGGAAAAGCAAATCGGGAGTCTTTATGAGCAAAGTTTAAAACTTCAAGACCAAGGAATTACAAAACGACTCAAAGGTATTGGTGAAATGCTCTTTCAATCTCTAGAAAAAGAGGAAAATCGAACGGAAATTTTTGAAATTCTTGCTAACCATACTTCTGATATGGTTAGAGCTTGGGCTGCTTTTAGTATAGCCGCTAACCAGACTCTTTCCTTACGCCAAAGATTGGAAATAATGGTTAGGTTTGCTGCAGATGGCAGCGTATCTGTCAGAGAATGCGCCTGGTATGCTCTTCGACCCTATCTTGTCGAGGATTTAGCTCATAGCTTCGATTTACTGACAGAGTGGGTTAAAGACCAAGATCCTAATATTCGACGCTGTGCGGTAGAAGCTACTCGTCCTCGTGGTGTTTGGTGTAAACATATTCCGACTTTGAAAGAAAAACCTGAAACAGGTCTGACCATCTTAGAATTCGTTCGTTCAGATTCCAGTAATTATGTACAGCGTTCGGTTGCTAATTGGTTAAATGATGCCAGTAAATCTTGTCCAGATTGGGTAATAAATACCTGTAAACGTTGGCAAAATGAGTCACCGACAAAAGAAACTTATTGGATTGTTAAACACGCTTTTAGGACTCTCAAAAAGCAAGAATTCTTGGTAGATAAAATACAAATAACCCCCTATTAAAAGGAAGCACCCCAATTTTGCAATAAGTATAAATGCTTAGAGACTAAAAACGTTAGCTATAGCAATTCTCTGACTCATGAGGTACAGTAGCAACAGTGAGTAAACCAATTGCGAATATCTTTTTGAGTAACTTCTAACATAGCTAATTCAATCCCTTCTATTAAGTCTTTGTAAGTTCTTGCCTTCAGTTTTCTTAATATCGCTTTGACTTTTGACCAAAAGTTTTCAATAGGAGAGAATTCGGGAGAATAAGGAGGTAAATAGATGAGTCTAGCTTTTTCTTGTTCGATTATTTCTCTGACCATTTCTCCGAGATGAATCTTGGCGTTATCCATGAGCAAACAGTCTCCTTCTTTAATTTTTGGCAGCACTTCCTTCAGAATAAATCCTTCAAATGTTACCGCATCCACTGCACCGTATATGTTGACTGATGCCACAACTTTTTCTAAGCTTATAGCACTAATTATTGAAATATTTCTCCCTCTTTTTTGTGGTTTTCTTCCCCTAGCTCTTTGGCCAATTAAGGCTCTAGCATAGAGTCTCAAAAGAGCTAAATTTACCCCCGATTCATCGATGAAAATTAGTTTTGATGCCTCAATTTCCCTAACTTCTGACCAGTATTCCACTCTTTTTTGCTGTACTCTGTCACTTTCTTTTTCCGCCGCGTGTAGTGTTTTTTTTTTGAAACTGTAATTGAGTTTTTGCGTAAGCCGCCCCAGGGTATCTCTACTGACTTTCACCTGTGTCTTTTCCTACAGTAAGTCCGATAATTCTTCGAGAGTTGCATCATTGTTAGCTTCGATGATTTCTATTAAAATTATCAGTTGTTCACTATTTAACTTGGTTGGCGGACTTCCCCCTTGTGGACGAGGACGGATATCTCCTGTTTCTTTATGTTGCTTCAATAACTGGACTTCCCCGTTGACAAAAAGCCATAACCTGTGCTGTAGAAGGGATTAAGAGAATTTCCAGCACCCCGTTACTGGGTACAAATCAGGGAAACTCCCAATAAATCTAACGCTTTTTGCTGCAGTTGGGTCGGTCGAGTTATCTTAGAAAAACGATAACTTCCCTCCCTAATCGTACATTCCACTGTATTCAACCCCAGTTCGGGTTAAGCAGCGGGGGGTAAAGCCCATTCCATCTTCAAGGAGGGTTTTTTCGGCTGGTGACAGTAAGCAATCAAACCACAGAGAAGATTAACGCAAAAATTAACAGGGCTGCGGTGGCGGGAATGTTCAACCCCAGAGATGTTCTTGAGTTGGTCAATAATAGTCTCGACAATAGAACGCTTACGGGATAAAAGCTTGTCATAAAGGCGGATTAAGCGATTTTTCATGTTCCGCTTGGGTTTAGCAAAAAACTCAATACCAAAATCTTTGAGCAGTTCCTCCCCCAGGGATTGAGAGACATAACCTCGGTCAGCAAAAACTTTGCCAAACAAGGATTGTAGCAATTTGTTCACGGGTTTGCGGTCGTCCACATTGCCGGGGGTAAGGTGAACGTTGAGCAATTCTCCTTCCTCGTTCACCACTAAATGCAGTTTAAAGCCAAAAAACCAGTCCACAGAGGTTTTTCCCCGTGCGGCTAAATTGTCAAACACCCGATGACTACTGATGCGGCGATTATGGCAGACCTGAATTTTGGTGGCATCGACAAAGCTAATCCCCGTGCAACGACCAAAACAATGCTTCAAGTAAACGCATAAGGGGATGAGAGTCGAGGGTATCCATTCGATAAAACGTTGATAGCTAGGCAGTTGAGGGAACTCTTGTCGCCAGTAGACACAAACATGATCGAGGTAGAAATGTTTAAAATTACGGTAGTGGTTTTGATGGAAAGCGATCAGGATGGTCATAATTTCGCTTAAAGTCAAGATTTTGCCACGTTTACGAGCTTTATTATCGGCTGAAAGCCTTGTCTGTTCTAATTTAGGTTCAAATACACGGCATCCGTCATCCACAGGACAGAAAAGAGCTTCTAGACTAGACATAGATGGGTTGGGGGTGCTGAGTTTATATATTTTTCAGCTTACTAGCCCCCGCCTTTTCTTTCCTCCCTTATCCCGAACTGACGTTAGAATAATGACCATCGAAGAAGCATTGGAAGCCCAATGGCTCTCGGTTGCGCGGCATATATTTCCTTTAGATTGGGCTTTCCACCCACAAATTGCAGCGGGGCTATATCGGCTACAGAAGAATGAATCACCAAGTAATGTACTCGAAGCTATTGAAAACATACCATTTGATGAATGGATGTCTTTAGTTCAATATGCAATCAATAAACACCCCTTAGAAGTCGGCAATTTTCTGTGGTTTGTCGCGCAAGATCATCCTGACGATAGTTGGCGCTTCAATGCGATTCAAGAACTTATTACATCTGGTTTAATAAAGCTATTTGATGTAAATCAAATTCTTCAACACGAGAACGACCCAGAAATTTTGGATATGCTTCAAGAGTACGGCTATTCATGAAATTTGTACCGACTTCTATTTACCACCTCACCTTAACCGTGGCACTGGCATCATTGCCGAACATATCCACTAACCGGACAGCGATCGCTGCCCATATCCCTAACAACTGCATTTGGAGCAGTATCGATCGCTGGTTCGACCGGTAAAAAACTAGGGGATGCGATCAATAGAACAAGGGGAAGCGAAATCTAGGTTAGCTTTCCCGTCACGTTTTGCTCTTAGCTTTAAAGGGCTATACTCTACCGTATCAACGGGCATTACATCCCTCTAAGAACTCCAATAACTTTTGGCTCTTCGTTACCCTTTATGCTAAATCAACAGACAAGATGCCAAGATAACATACTTCTAACCCAAAAATTTCGAAAGTTTCTAAAGCCATAGCCTCTCCGTTTTATTAGTTTAAGTTTATTGTTGATTCCCTCGACCACCCCATTCGTTGTCCTTCGCTCGAAATAACTAATTATTTCTCCAAACCAGTTTCGGATTGTTTGACAACTCTTGGTAAAAACACTGGAGGATTTTGCCAACCATTCCGAGATGGATAGCAGTCCTTCTGTCGGATTCTCTGAGGTTTCATAAATCTTTCTAA
>NZ_JAPZRB010000542.1:0-14688 GCF_027531105.1 Microcystis sp. LE18-22.4A | reverse complement strand
TGAAATGTAGGCAAAGTAAGGGTTTTGGGGCTTTACGAGCGAAACAGGTGCAAGATTTTGAGAGAATCGTCGTTCAAAACCTTGCGTCTTCATCGGCCCGCGTCCTGTAGGGGCGAAGCATTCGGGCAATAACCTATCGGTGAAACCGTAGATTTTCTATCCGAATGCTTCGCCCGTACTTTTTCAGCAAGCCCTAAATAAATCCTCTTTTTGTAAGGAATAGCGCCTGAAGGTGTCGTCCGGTGAGAAAATTCGGATAGATCGGCGATCGAGGGGTGAGATTGAGAACGAGACTGTAGGGCATTAACTTAATCGGGCCTTGGCAAAAATTTGTCTGGGGGTTAGGGTTAAATCGGGGAGGAGAATATCGCTAATTTCGTCATCGCCTTTTTTAATCGCCGGGGGTGCATCGGGATAGAAAATTGTGATCTGCTTGGCCCGGGGATCGACGATCCAGACGCGACTGACTCCCGCTTTTAGGTAGTCCACGGCTTTTTCGCTCAGGCTGCTGAAAGATTGTTCCGGAGAGATAATTTCGATGACTAATTCCGGGGGAACGGGACAAGCTTCATCGGTGAGGGGAATATCTCCTAACCTTTCCAGGGAAATGTAGAGAAGATCGGGAACGGGACACCAATCTCGATCGTTTTTGCTGAGAATGATCGCCCATTCGATTCCCACTTCTCCCCGTCCTTGATTCCAGCGATCGAGTATAGAAGATAAAGCCAGAGTTAAACGAGAATGAAAGAATTTCGGTGACATTTTTGGGATCGCTTCTCCATCGACTAATTCATAGGTAATATCGCCATCGGGAGCGGTTAGTGAGAAAAATTCCGGTAAAGTGAGGGGTTTAGATGTAACGCTAGTCATAACAAATATTCTCCAGCCTGCTGTAAGTTTTACGCTATTTTTAAGCTATGTAAAAGTCCTCGCCATCTGGTAGTTTTAATCTTCTTCCACTGGAAGCGATCGCTAATATACCAGATAAACTCGGAAAAAAAGTAAACTCCTTCGGTCTAGGTTGTTCAGCAAAATGAACGTACATCGGAAATATTGTTAGCCCTTGTTTTCTAAGCTGAATAATCGTACCCTGATTTTCTTGCGTAGATACAATTACTCCCGATACGAATTGTTGCCTTAGTTGTTGTAATGAGGGAGTTGGAATTTTTGCGCCTCTTAGCCATCTTTCAAGGTTACAGTCCTCAAAAGCCATTAATCGATTCAGCTTATTTTGTTTAAATTTCTCCAATGAATCTTGATTATATAGAATAAATTTAAGCTCATAAGGTTTATCTACTCGTCTCTTAAGTTCAATTTTCTCTCCGTCGGTAGCGAAATCATAATACCTAAGTAAATGAATAGGATCGATAATAGTTTCTTCGGATTCATCGAGCAAAAGATTAAAGCGATCAACAACCTTAATGTTGTCAAAAAGACTATCTCGGAATTGAAAGATAGGCTGATAGGTGGCATACCACATCCTAGCGAAACCCTTCAAACTCTCGAAATTTTCTGGGTATTTTTTAAACATATCTTCATAATGTTTAATTTTATTCTGATCGGCTTCTATTTCTTTCAAATATTCAGGATAATAACATTTAAAGAAAGTTTTAATCAGCGCTTGACCTCCCTTGGTAAATTTCCAATCACTTTTTAGTTTTTTAATAGAAATATCTTTAATCTTCTCCGCACCAGTAAAAACACGCATTCGAGACCGATAGTAACTCCAGTCTTTTGTGCCTCCTAAGATACACCGCATTGTTTGATATAACTCTTCAATAACGCTAATTTGGGGTAAATCTGTCAAAAGATCTTCTAACTCGGATAAAGGACGAGCTATCTCTAAAGAAGCTTCGGAACGCCAGTAAATACTTAAAAAAGGACGATCTAAGCAAGATAAACTTTCTAGCATCTTTCTCAATGACTCTCGACCACCTGATCGATCTAGTTCGAGAATTCCCTCTTCCCAAGCTTTCGGATCTATATAGGCGATCGCTTCCGACGGGATATCTGTAATCTTGCGCCCTAATACTCTGCCAACTCTTCCTAATCTTTGCCAGAAAGAATGACGATCCTTCGCAGAAAAAATTAACCAATCTAAAGTTTGTCGGGTTGGGACTGGATTTTTCTCGAAGTTAAAACCCACATCTACAGTGCTGGTTGCGAGAATAATCGGTTTTTGAACTGCTAAAAGTCTATCCTTTTGAGGTGTCGATCCGTGTATTCTTCCGTAACCCTCTTTTAATCCTCGTTCCGTCAGCAAATCGGCCAACCGATTAATGTGATCTTTAGAGTCGAGAATAACTGCACCATTGTCATTGGGATTCGCTAGATATTTTTCCTTGACTTCATCCGCGATTTGTACTAGATATTCGTCTCGTTCAATTTTCGGACGAATTTCTAGAGCCACTTTGGTCTGCGAAGGAACTTGATCGCTATTATTATCCTCCCCATCAATTCGCGCGATTCTGATTCCCGCTCTTTCTAAAGTGTTAAAAGCTTCATCACAAGCTTTCTCAGGAGTTGCCGTCAGAATAACAATTTTCCGATTGTTCTGAAAATAGTCTAAAACCTTAGAATAAGCGATAAAAAATAGCAAACTAACTAACTGTTTAGCACTATACAGATGAAATTCATCAAATATAATTGTAGAAAATCTGCTATAAAACTCACTAGCTATGTTAGATTTATCTAAGCTATTATAAGCCCAAAACGTAGCATAATAAAAAATATCAGGGTTTGTAACTAAGAAAAGTGGTCTATTTGCTCCTACTTCGGGAAAAATCGTAGCGGGATTCTGAAGGAGATTATAGAGCTTTTCTCCCGATCGTTTGCCTACCCGATCATCTGACCATCCCTGAATTTCCTTGGCCGATGCGGCCTTGACAACGTGCGTTAATTTAGCATCCCTCACAAAAGCCTCGGCCGCTTCCGCTTGTTGGGTGACAAGCGCGTTAGTCGGAGCGATATAAATCGCAGTTTGATTGGGATTATGTAAAAGAACCGTAAAACCCGCTTTTGTTTTTCCAGTTCCAGTTGGTGCTAGATCGAGAATTAAATCGTGATTGCGGGATTTTTCATACACTTCTACCTGATGTTGTAGGGCTGGTTTCATAAAATGGAGTTTATCAGGAAGAGAATCACAAACCGCAATACTTTTTGGCTCTAGCCATATATTTAAAAATTGATTATCCATAATTTCACCCTCCGCAGAATTTTAAATAAGCGGGAACAATCGATTCACCTATCTGCCAAGCTTCTCCTTGAAAGTGAAGATTTTTGAAAAGGGAGACTGGCGGAATTGCAATTAGATCGAACGATAAAAAATTTACACTAGCGGGTATATCAGCAGTATTGAGGTAGATATGACTACGATATTCCCCGTTGGGTAATAGAATAACTCTATTTTCGGAAAGGATGGTTACTTTCACTTTACTGGTGAATTTGCCTAAGCGAATATATTCGGGCAATTCTCTATTTCCGAACACTAAAGTTTGAAAACGACTTCCTCGTTCTATTATCCGTAGTCGTCCCGTTTGAGGAAAATTGCTCGGTCGAAAGGTATTCGGCTTTTTCCCGGAGCGTTTGATCGGTAAGTCTTCACGGGCGATCGCCACACGATTATTCGTCATCGCATACCAGTAACTATCGGACAGTGCGTTAAAACGTTCAAATCGAAAAGATGTCCGATCATTTTTCGGCCACGCGGGCAAAATGTAACTATCTAAAGGCGATAGGTCTTCCCGGTATCTCGGTCTACAGGTTGCGGTTCCCGTCAGACGGTAGGGAGAACGCGCCCAACCAAACGCATAAGCGAGTGCGTAGTTACCGATCGCTCCCTCGGTATAGTAGGTGTCGGATAACTCTCTAGAGGCGAAAAAAACGGGTTCGGCACACCAAAGCTCGATCAGCCTCGCACTTTCGTAAATTGTCTTTTTCGGTTCCGCTAGGGACGGGAGAGGTAATTCAAGTTGTTGCATAAAATTCGATTTTGAGATGAAGGGTTAGAAAAATTTTCGATCCTCTAACCCGTGAAAGATTTACAGCGAAACGGACGAAGCATCCTTTTTGCCTTTTCCTTTTTTGCCAACGTCTTCAGAACGAGGTTTACGGAAAGAAGCATAGGATTCATCGAGACGTTTTAAAAAGGTTTCCTGATCGTCCAAAGACCAATGGCGATCAACATCCAAGATCAACTCAGTTAACTCTTCCTCTGATAACCGCATAGAAATACCTCGCTTATTTGTCCACGGAGCGATCGCGGATTTGACGGCGGTAGTTAGCTCCTCGGTGTTAAAAGGATGTTCCAATAGCTTTTCAGGCGCTCCCAGCAAGTCGTAAACAGACTGCACCAATTCTAGAGAACTGGGTAATTCCGCCATTCCGCCGAAAACCCCGATAATTTCATTATCCATCCGTCCTAATCGACTTGAAACCGCGCCGTAACGGGTCGTCATAAGAATATTTCCGACCGTGTAGCGTAACTCGTCGGCCGTAACATCTTTTAGAGTGACGATATCGAGGAAATGAACCCCCGGTTTAATGTACTCGCTCGTGTTCAAAGCGGTAGAAGCGGTTCCTTTTTCATCACGCATCGTGCCATTCTCGAAAATAGCGTTGATCGTCCGCTCCCCGATTAATTCGGTACTCGATAAAACACTAAACGCGTCTTCTGTCCAAACCCGACTTTTCTGAGCGCCTTCACCCCCCGCAGCGAAACCGTACAGGAAACAATCGATACAGCATTCACAGGGCGCGTTCGTGTTTAAAGAACAAACTGTGCCGCCCTTGGGCGCGTTATACAGTAGGTTATTTGCTCTTAAAAATTCCCGTCCCCGCCGTCTTTCTGGGGCGATCTGTTTACGTTTTGTCATAACCAAACGGGGGATAATTGTCGGATCGTTGATTCCCGCTTGTACGAATTCACCACACATCGGCTCTCCAGACCCTTCGGTGCGGAAGATCGTTTCGGAGCGAGTAGTTCTTAAAACAACTAGCCCGATCGTTCTGCCTTTGGGGAAGTTCTCGTAAGCGGGCGCAAGAAAGGGGGTTAATTTTTCGATAGTCATAGAATCGTTTTCCTGAATATTCGTGGATTATTTATTGCTCGTTAGTTTCTGCGGCAGTTGGGGGTTGATTTTTCGATTCTTCCTTGATCCGTTGCCTGGCTTCCTGTAGGAAGAAAAGATATGCGGCTTCTAGTGTTTTTTTATCGGCTAGAAGTCTTTCTGGGCGGGATTGATAAACTTCCTCGAAAAGTTGTCTCAATACCTCGTAATACCGCTTGATCTGTTCGTATTTAGTTGCACCGACACCGTGTTCGCGGATGCGATCAAGTCGGTTGTGATAATTCTGCACTAACGCACCGAAAACCACATCCCAGGACAGATGGGCTTTGCGAGAACGAATCGCGTTGATAAACTCGGTAAACGGTTCCGCTTGCGAGGTTCGACGGAAAGAACTCCCCCGTAAGACCGCTTCTTCGGCAATACTAGCCGCTTCTTTAAGATAGCGACTTAATAGATCATGTTCATCCTTCATGCAACTCTCCAGTAAAATATTCAAGGGTTGAGAAATCTGGTGCCAAAAATACTCTAAATTCGGATCATCATGTTCTCGTAATAACCAACGAAGAATAACATAGTAAAGTTCGATCGGTCTTCTTAGCGATCGGGAGAGGTCGTAAAGGCAATCATCTTTCTTTTGAAGACTAGCAATTGTTATCGCTAATTTACCCAAACATCTTAATCGAGTTAAAATTTCCTCGGCGATTTCTTCGGGTCTTAAAGTTTTTGGCGTACTGTGACCGCTCCGCCGATATTGACCGTTTCCTAGTAACGGTTGCAAAGTAGAGGGAATCCCCTCAACTCTTCCATAAAAATTATTCCATGATTCCACCTCCAAATTACTACTGACTACAAAAGGAAACCCGAAATCCGTCGCAAGAGACAAATCTAAGGCCAAGTGAATTGTTTTCAATAAGGCTATTGAATTATTCGCATCACCCCATAAAATTGGGATAATTACGGTCGATTGGATAAACTCAGGACGTTTAGGAAAAGCCAAACCGACTACTTTGTTCAATTTGAACTCGATACCCAATTCATTGATCGATCGAGGTTTGTAAATTAACTGTTCGTTATCGACTTTATAGAACTTGAGTTCATCGATTGTGACCGTTCCTCCCTCGCCTATCGCCGCTTTCTCCTCTAAAAATCGTCTCCAAAAGCTCAATAGATCGGGACTAGACCCTTTCGGTAAAGCAAAATGAAGATAAAGCGGTTCTTGCTTAGTAGCGGCGGGAAAAGATGCGCCGACAGCCATTAATTTATAGGCGAGAGAAGCCATTGTATCCGCTTGTCTTTTCGGTTCCGCACTCATTCCCCCAGGGAGACGATTGGAAAAAGATTGAACTTTTGTCTCTGGGGGCATATTATTCGACATGAGTTCTTCAATCTGTTTCGATGTGCTACCGAGGGAGGAACGTTGTCGGGGATTTGCTTCGATATAAGCATCAAGCTCGTCTTTTGCCCGCCAAGTTCTCGCATTAGGGAAATTCAGCCATTGAGAAACTACCGCTATCATTTCTTCGGATACTTCCAAATCCGAGTCCTGGAGGTTTGTTGCCAAACGTAGTTGAAAAGATTCCCTTAAAGCCTCTTGAATCCCTTCCATTCCCCTCTCTGCGGATTTAGCTGCGAACAGACAACGGCCGTATTGAGAATTAAAAGGTTCGAGTGCGATCCTTTGTTCTTTCGATAGTCCGGTGCGCTCGCCAATCCTCTCCCAAGCTTCCTGCGGATTTATACCAGCCCCTCGATAACTCAGGTAAGCGGCCTTCAGACCTTCAGAAATGGCGAAATCGTCGGCAGTGGCAATCGGTAATAATCCAACCGCTTCGGCTTCTCGAACCGCTTTCTCTCCCGCTATTCCCGCGTATTTGCTAACATCTTGTTGAATTTTATCGGATTTGATGCCCGCTTTCTTTTTTTCTAACAATGCGATAACACAATCGAGGGTTTCCTCTGGATTTTGTTGGATCGCTTGAAGCTCGATTTTAATCCCGTCTTTCGTCGGATGGACAAGTTGTTCGATATTGTTACCGAACACCCGATCGATTCTATTTTGCCAAGCGATCGCTATCTCTTTCGTCAGATCTCGATCAGGGAATTTCTCACCTAAAAATAGTTGTCCGTCGGGATAGATCGCTAAAGACTGTAGGCTGTATTTCATCAACACTTCTTCGCAGGCTCCCAACAAAAGCGAGGTTAAATACCCTTTATCCTCCGATAAGCAAACACGAAATAATTGACAGGGACGGCCGAGAGCGATCGTTAATTCGTTCTCGACCTTACGAAGACGTTTTTCTTCCCCTATCCCCAAGTCGAATAGATCAGCCCCGATCAACATGGCCGCCCATTTTTTAATATTTCCATCTTCTGGAAAAAATCTCATTCCATCGCTGGCACTATGACCGGAATGACGCTCGATTAATCTTCTGACTAGCTCGTAATCCTCTTCGGTTTTCACCAGAGCCGATACACCGGCTAACTCCAACTGTTCCTGTAAAAAAGCCCGATCTCTCGCCAGTTTCTTAACACTACGTCCTGATTCATCTAATTTATTTAAATCATGGGTCACTCCGACGGCTAAAATTATCTCTCGTTTTTCTTCTGGCACTCCTGCGATACGGGTGATGGTTAAAAGAAATTGACAGACAGAATCTAAATGCTCGGCTAGGCTTGTTCCCTTTCTAACCCCATATTGGTAATGGGACGCGTGTAGCTTGTAAAGCTGGGGACGGATTTTTAGAAAATACCTTTCTTCTAAGGTTGGTTGGCACTCGTCTGTTATGAACATCATATTGTTCGCTCATCTCGCAATCGAATACAAGAGGTGATCAGTATAGGGGGAGACAATCCCCCATACGGCATGGATTCACGGAGCGATCGCTCTAAGCTACGCTTTTAGTCGCCACTCGTAGCGCTTTCTTTCGATATGACGTTGCTCGAATTGATGACCTCGTTTTTTCAGAACGTGCATCGTTGCCGAAAAGCGATGGCTAATTTTTTCCGCTAGTTCTTGGCTAGAGTGCCAGCCTCCATCGGACATCAATCTCAGTAAACGATCGGATAAGTTATCACTCATAGGTTTTCACCTCAATATGTTGACTCTCGGACTAGCCTTGTCATAACCTATGAAGTAGTCAATCAACATAGACGGACTAGGCGTAAGGTCTGGTTCGTTTATTACTATATCACTTTAAAAGGTTAATATAGCAATAAAGAGAAAATTTACAGATCGAGAGGTTGATCAGCACCCAACTGTCCGCTAAAATGATAGTCCAGCGATAAAAGCCTCTAAGGAATTGAAAAAATATCGCAATCAAGACTGTAAATAGTCTTTTTTAAGGAATTCCCTAATAGGGATAGCTTGATAATCCCACTTTCCTCCTTTAATCAGCTTTAGGCTTGATTAAATTTTGTTTACTTTGACCGACCCATCGCAAAACATAACGGTCAACTCATCCCCGATTCGAGATTTCCTAAAACGAATAGCGGAATCGGCAATAACCCCGATCACTTCCTTATCCTTCTCAACTGTCCTCTGCTCATAGTCCTTTGTCCTCATTTATCATTACAATATAGGTATTGTAGCACAAATATTCTAAAATTACAAGTATATTTTCAAGGTGAATCGCAAAAAAGAAACAATTACACTGTCAATTCCTCCCGGCACGAAGGAGAAGCTAGAGGCGATCGCCCGACGCTTTAACATCTTTTGGGGGAAAAGTCCTAGTCCGTCAGGTCTAATCGCCGCCATCGCCGAAGGAGAACTGGAGATCGGTGAACCTTTTACCCTCTCGGCAAAGCGGGTCGAAGCGATCAAGGAAGCGATCGACCGTCTGGTGCGATCGGGTAACATCGAACAGGCCCAGACTCTTTCTAATTTTCTTTTAGAGAGAGGAAATCTCTCCCCTCAAGAGCGTCGGGAGATTTCCGAACAGGTGAGTCAGTACGATCGCGATTGGCGGCTCACGGTGGAGCGCTATATCCATGACCGGCAAGCTTTTCGGGTAATGTACAAAAATTCTCAGGGACAGACCCTAGAATTTACCGTTCGCTGTGCCGAGATCATGTTTCGGGAAAAAGAATTCTATCTAGAGATCTGGTGTGAGGAAACGGTTGACCTGCCAGAAGAAGATAGGCGAGACTTTCCCGAGCTTGTTCACAATCGCTGTCTTAAATTCTCTCGTATTCAAAGCCTGATCCCGATCGAAGAACCATGGCGAGACAGTCTCGATTTTATAGAAGTACAATTACAATTAGAAAAAGACCTCGTGAAGGCCTATGAAAGGAACACAAGGGATATCGACGACCGAGAGGTAAACGGAAAAAGGATTATAACCCGTAAAGTCTCTAGTCCTTTTTGGTTAATTCGGGAGATTTTACCCTACGGAGATCGCTGTATTGTACTTACACCAGAGCCATTACGCAACCGGATCAAACAAATTTTATTTAAATCTCGTCAACAGTACGAATCGGGGTAAAATGTGCGATGCGACGGTAATATCGCCCTCGGGAGCGGTTAGCGAGAGAAATTCTGGTAAAGTCAGGGGTTTAGAAGATATAAGAGTCATGGTCAATTTTCAACCGAAGTGATAGGACAATCGAGCGGGAATTTTCAGATCAGGGCGATCGCTTATTTGGTAATATTCCCCGCGCATTCTCACATTACGGATTAAACTAACGGGAGGCATATTAATCACATCGTAGCCAATCACCTGATGGGTAAACATAACATCGAGAGGATTTAAAGGATAGGGATAAATAAATAAATCCTCTTTTTGTTTTGATAGGGAAAGTTCTGTCAGTTTTACTTCCGCTTTACTCATCCATTTTCCCAAACGAATCCATTTAGGAAGTTGTAGGGGGTGATGGGAAATAATAAAACATTCAAAAACACTTTCGGGAGCGATTTCTTTTGCCCTGCCAAAACTGGGAATATTTTTCTGGGTTTTTTCCATCTCCACATGATAGTTATTATTGGCATATTTCCAAGTATTGAGAACCGCCGTATGAACGATCGCCCGTGCGGGAGTGACATAAATTTTCTCTTCGTTAAGAGGATTTAAATGTTCTTGGTACTGTGGAATCTGTTCGGAACAGAAGTAACGATAACTATCGCTATTTACCAATCCCAAAGCATAACAGAGCGCGTAATTATGAATTACGGGTTCGCTTTCGTAGAGTCTGCCGATTTCACGGGTTGCGTAATAAAGACTATCGTGCAGTTCTAATTGACAGGAATAAATATGTACCATAACTCTTTAAAAATTGCGAGGATCTAGGGTGAGAAATTACTCACCCTACTGAAATTTACGGTTTTTTAGCGGCTGGCTTTTTCTCGGCGATATGTTTCTTAGCGTAGTCTTTCGCTTCTTTATCCGCTTGGTTCAAGATCGATAAAATTCCTGCTTCCGTACCCGTGAGAGTTTTCACCTCAGTTAATAAAGGTTGAAAATTTTCCCCGATAAAATCGGTATGAACGATAAATTCTTCCGCCATTAATGCTTGTATTGCTTCGGTGGCTTTTTCCATAACTAAATCCTCGTCTAAGGGATCGATCGAGTGTAATACTTCATCGGGAAGGCGATCATATATTGCCTGTGTCCAGCGCAAATTACTAACAATTTCCCCATCGGCAAAAATAACACCGATAAGCTCATTTCTTACCCGTCCCGTCCGGGTAGTTTGCGCGCCGTAGTGACGGGTACGCAGGATGTTATTAAAAACGTAGAGAAAACTTGCTTCTGTCGGATCTTTGAGCGTGACAATACTAGGGAAAAACACCTGCGGACGGATGTGATCTTGTTGGTTAATTCGGCTAGTCACTTCACCTACTTTTGTGTTATTTTCTCCCTTCGATGCCATAGTACCGTTCTCGTAGGGAGCGTTTAAAGTAAAACTTTCATGGGATTCATCAAAGGGTGTGATCGAAAAAGCCGTATCTACTACTACTTTCGATTTTTCTGAACCCGAATCACCGATGGCAAAACCATAAATAATACAGTCGGCGTTATTCATGGCAAATTTTACATTGTACTCACATTCTTCGGCGGTAATTAATTTGTAGTTTCTGAGTAATTCTCGACCGACTAGGCGTTCTGGAGTTGATTGCTTACGTTTAAACATCGATAAACGACTAATCGTTTTTTTGCTATCAATTCCCGCACGAACACGAGCTTTATTTAGGTCTCCATCTGTTTGAAATAAAGGATAAGATTCTGTGACTCGAATAGTCAAAAAGTGAACGTATTTTCCCATCGGTTTGTAGGGAATATCGCGATGAAAGAATTTAGAATCGAGGGTTTTCAGTAAAGACATGGTAGGTACTCCTTGAATTAATTATTGTTTTCAGAATCTTCATCCACAGTTTGACCCTGGGCTTTTAACTCTTGATTTTCTCTGTCCTGTTCGAGACGGTAAAGAAATTCGCAGGTATCGCGAATGAGGTTTAATTGTCTGCCGGCTAGACGCGCTCGATCGCCCTTAAAAGAACCCTCGAACACATCGATCACAAAATAACGAGCAAAAGACAATATTTTCTGTCTTTCCTGTTCTCGATCGGATAGAATCCAGCGACCTTCTGCTGTAGAAGCATGAACCCGATTCATTA
This sequence comes from Microcystis sp. LE18-22.4A, assembly GCF_027531105.1. Classification (NCBI taxonomy): domain Bacteria; kingdom Bacillati; phylum Cyanobacteriota; class Cyanophyceae; order Chroococcales; family Microcystaceae; genus Microcystis; species Microcystis sp. LE18-22.4A. The sequence goes on along the minus strand of NZ_JAPZRB010000542.1, from coordinate 3,009 downwards.
AGCTGGCCACTTCCGCCGCTACTACAGAAACTAGGGCTTCTCCCTGATACATTCCTCCTTTGAGAATCGTATCGGCGGCCACATCGATCGGTTTTAAAACTGCGTTTGCTTTCGGATTATATCGTTTATTAGCTCGATAGAATTGACGATACAATTCGGTTAAGTTTTTCGGGTGATTTAAGGGCGATTCTGCTGTCATATCGATAGTTAAATTGGTTCGGTTGGCTTGTACATAGGGATCGAAACAAGGATAAAAATCGTAGAGATACAGAGCGATTCGATTAGCGCTCGGTATATCGGCATCTTTGCCCCGTTTCCACTGTTTAAGGTAATAAAAAACATAGAGAGGACTGGTTTCTAAATTGATAGCGAGTTCGGTTAATTTGCCCCAATTGGGGTCATAACCCGTCTTACCCTGCTTCGAGTTCACGTCTAAATGAATAGAATAGGCTGCGGTTAGGGTATTTAAGGGGGCGGAATATTTTTTTCCGTCATTATCTTCCCACGCGTTCAAGACTCGATCGAGACGGAATCGATCGCATCGGGTTAAGGACCGGATCGCTTGGGGCGCACTGTCGAGAAATACCGTCTCTTCAAATTCCGCACCGTCGCGATAGGGAGGAATAGGAGACTCAGAAACCACCGTTTTGACATCTAAAATCATCGGGAAAGCTAATCCTAACCATGCTGGCATAACCCAGGATTCCGTATCGGTGGGATCGCGGCCGGGAGGTAGGGCTATAAAATAAAAGGTTAAGGGTTTATCTTCGGGATAGGATAGTTTAAAAGTGCGGTCTTTTTTGCCATCTTCCTCCTCGTTAATTGTTTCCTTTTTCTGCCTTAATTTTTCATCGATCAGGAAACTATCAACACTCTGATAACGGGTTCGATCGAAGTTAGCGACCAGATTCTTATCAACAAAGTGCAACTTTATCGAGCTATCAAAACGAGTTTGAGCGATGTTAGCGTAGGCTTTTTGTAAAAAACTATTGGTTTCGGGAGTAAAATAATAGGTCGGGTAAAAGTACAGATAGCGATATTTGCCGTCCTCGAAACGTTTTCCTACCGCTTGGGTTTGATTCATAAGAATCTGACGCAACATCATTTCCGTTCCCGCGATACTGGAAATATTTCGTTTGGCGTTCGAGCCTGCCAGCATTTGTTTATTGGTATAGACTTGGGGAGTAAAAAGAACCGCCGATTCCATCTGTTCGCTGACACTATAGGGAGAATGGGAGATCGAACAGAGAAGTTGACGGCCGCGACCTTGTTTTTTAGCGGCGTTGTAGTGGTTTAATTCTTTCTGGAAGGTTTCGATCGAGTGGGCCAATTCCCGACCGGGTAACTGCACCATTTGATTAACCCACTGTCGCAAATCCTCCCAACCATCGGGTAAATTATATCCCGCAACTATGGCGGCGATTTTTGCGGCGAGAAAAGCGATTAAATCTTCTGCAACCGGTCTAATATCCTCGATTCCGGGATGCTGTTTCAGGTATTGCGCCGCTAGATAATACCATTCGTAGGGAACCCCTCCCGTATTGCCTTTCAGTTTGAGTTCTTTTAACGATTCATTAATACGCTTGATCGCTCGAATTTGTGGCAGATAATTTTCTAGATTCCAATAATGCGCGATCTCGCTAATTAAATCTAAATCCGGCGGTGCGGGTAAGTTTTTCTGCAATTTTCGCGCCTGTTCGATTTTTTCCAGGCGATCGCCCCAGATTTTCCTCGTCACCACGTCCCCGAATTCCGCTAGGCGATCAATCCGGATATCATCTTCACAATGAAAATCGTAATCTCTGGGTAAAACGCCCTGTTGTTGAAATTTAATCAGGTTTTCGCCGCGACTTCGGGCCACGGACGCTTTATTATCACCGAGGATGCGAAGGGTGGCGTTGAGGGCAGCGCGCATTAACCCAGCATCGTCGAAAAATTGGCTGTAGTAATCTGCGTATTTCATCCCCTTGCCATCTCGGCCGAATCCCGTTTGTTTACGCTGTAATTCGCCGCTACAGAGGGATTTAATGGTGTCCACCACTCGATTCGGTAAGGTTTCTAGGGACACTTCTGGCGCGTTTTTGGGGGCGATATAGACAACTCCCGTAGGCAAGTAAAGTAAAGGCTGATAGTCTAGTTCTTGATGTGCTTCCATCACCGCATTATTCAGTACGTTTGTTAGTACCCCGCGGTTTTCGGCGATGCTGTGGTAAGTGAATTTTAGTTCCCCATCGCTGAGGCTGTATAAAAGGTCTTGTAACGGAGCTTTTTCCGCGTCGTGGGGGTGTTTAATAATGGATGCGAGGCGATCGGCTAGACAGGCAAGATCGGTTAAACTTTCGAGGGCGCTATTGTTTAAGCGAGTATTTAACCCATCTTCCGAAGTATTTCGATCGGTATCATTCCGACGCTGGGCATTTTTAGCGATGTATATCAAATCATCAAGATATTCAGTCCATTTTTCTGGTTGATCGGAAAATAAAAAGCGATCTAATCCTAATTCGGGAACCAATACTTGAAAAATCTCTCGATGTTCCTCTCGTGATAGTTTGCGGATATCTCGATCGAAGTCCTCGTTAATCTCGATATATTTCGCCGGCATCGCGGGAAAAAGCGAGTAGCGGAATTTCTCGAAATCGTGGAGAATAAACCCAGCGATCGCCAACCTGCGCTCGCATTCCTTTACTACCCGTCGAACGGTAGTATTGAGTTTTTCTAGTCGTTTTTCGATGAGATTAGCGGGAAATAATCCATTAAGTAAATGAGTATTGAGAGATTGATCTCCTGCATTATCCCGTCGAACTTTGCTTTTTCCCTCTAATTCCCGACGGCGATCGATTTCCTCGAAGAAATTTCCTCCTTTTGCCGTTACCGAAATTTTGGGTTAAAGCCCCGTCCTTTTAGGACGGCTTTTTAAACTATATCTTGTTAACTTAACTTTTATTGTGCTATACTGATTTTGTCTAAGTCCCCCCTGCGTAAAATGTTTGTCTTAGAGTTTAAAGTTAA